>CAYLKB010000010.1:21199-22033 GCA_964384165.1 uncultured Methanosarcinales archaeon | reverse complement strand
ATGGAGTATTACGCAATTCTTCGAGACGGATTTTTAGTCATCGTTTAAAGTTAAGTCCCACCCTAAAGGATGGGGTAATCTTGAAACGATATATTTCCGGAAAAAATTTAAATCATGATATAGTTTGTTATTATCAAATATCAAATACTTCCATAAATTTTGTCATTTGTTTTATTTTCTCAATTTGCTCATAACCTTTTTTTGTTAATCTAAAGTATTTTTGTTTTTTTTCATAATATTCTTCAATGAAGTCTTTTTCAATAAGTTCATCTAAATACTCTTTAAGTTTTATATGTGAAAGATTTGCTTTATACATTATATGAGTTATTTTAATTTTATTATTTTTTTCAATAATAGATATGAGAATGTCATAAATAATTTCAATTTTGTTTCTTTTTTTAGTAGCCATTCTATTTCCTAAATGTTTTAATTAAGTCACTTAGTAGAAAAGCAAAACTTAATATTAGTACAATTTCTCCTATAAAATAAAATAATTCATATTTAACTGATAAGAATTGAAATATGTTGCTTATGAAGAAACCTAAAAAAAATAAACTCAATCCCGATATCCTATTTTTTAATTTATCTTTATTATAATTTATAAAAAATAAAAATAGAGAATTTATTATAATTATTAAATTAAACAATAGATAATTAGTTATTATTAATGATAATATGATAACATAAAATAACCCTAAAAAAATAGTTTCTGTCTTCTTCTCTTTAGTTACTAAATAAAATAATATCAATAAAGCTGATAGAAGAGAAAATTTGTGAATAAAAAATGAGATATCTTCCAAATAATCAAGAGTTTGATATGATGTTATTACTATA
>CAYLKB010000010.1:8211-21189 GCA_964384165.1 uncultured Methanosarcinales archaeon | reverse complement strand
ATGATATATTCCTGTTGATATCTCCCTTTTTGAGGGTACAATAAATATTAAATTAGTAAATATTTTTGCAATAAATGATAATACAATTAGTAAAAAACTAATTGCAAAATATTTGTATTTGTCAATATTAAAATATTTGTATGTTTTATATGAATAAAAACTAATTGTAAATGATATTAGAATAATAATAATTTCTAAAAAGCTATCAATTCCAGAAAACCAACTTGGGGAGTATATGTAAAAGGTCATAGTTATATTATTTATAATTATTATTTATTTAAAAATGATACTCCCCCTTAATGTATTCTTCTACAAGTTCAATTTTCTCATCTTGTTCAACAAGATAAGTCCTTAAAATATTATCATCAATCACTGTAATTAAAAATACTTCTTCGTCTTTAAGATTGTGAATTGTATGTGATGATTGTAATATTCCTCTTGAATTCATCATCACCAATATTTCTGCATCTTCTAATTTTAAATTAGAAGTTTTTATAATATCCCTATTTGAAGAAATATAATCTCCAAAAGCGAAACTCATACCAGGCATTATTATGAATAATAATGATAATCCAATTATATTTTTTAATTTCATTTTTCTTTGGTAGGAGGTTCATTTAGACCTCTACTAATTTATTGTTTTAATGATATATAAAAAAAATGAAGTGATAATTCACAAGATTTATATATGATACTTTTTAATAGTAATTACGTTTTTATATTTTATGAATTCTTAATTCAATTCATTTATAAATAGCAATTTATGACATTTTATATTATGACTAATAGAAAATATAATGTTAAATATTTTGCAGTTTTTATGGTCGTATTATTATCAGTATTAAATATATCATTTGGTGTTGATAATGAGAATATATCATTAAAGCTGAATTCTGATAAGCTAGTATATCAGGTTGGAGAATATGTTAATTTGTCTTTAATATTATCTAATAATAATGATAATGAAATTAAAGGTCAAATTAAGGGAAAAGTGCTGATAGGAGATGTTGGTTATGAAATACAATGTTTTGATTACACAGCACCTAAGAATTTTACACAAATGTTAGGTTTAAATCCTTTGCCAGCCACTTTATCAAATTCAAATAGAAAATCGATGACAACGCTTTATGCATGCGGTTCTGCTCAGATGCAATCAACTAATACAGTAATTGATAATACTCCTCTTAGTCAGAATGGACAAGAAACTTATGAGATAGGACCATTTACTTATACATATAATTTAAATGGTCAAGAATATACAATTAAATCAAATACATTAAATGTAACTGTTGTCACTTCTCAAAATCAGCAGCAACAGCAGCAACAGCAACAACAGCAGCAACAATCAGATCAAGAACAGGAATCAAATAATGGACAACAAGGCAATACACAAAACTCTCAAACTTCACAAAACTCTCAAACTTCACAAAACTCTCAAAATAATAATCAAGGACAAACAAATCAGAATACGCAAAATTCCCCTTCTCAAAATGGTCAATCATTATCACAACAAGGCCAGCAAGCATTAGCTAATAATCAGCAAAATTCTCAATCAGTTAACCAATTGAAGCAAGATATAGCTGATGCTAAAGCAAATCCTTTAAATACTGATGTACAAACTGAAGAAAAAAAAGTATTCTGGACATGGCTAATTATTTTAATTATAGTAATTTTAATTAGTATATTATTATATTTTAAGTTCTTAAAGAAAGAGGAAGTGATTGTAGATGAGAAACCTATCGAGAATGAACCTCCAAAATATATGTTATTATTAAATAAAGTAAAGACTTGCAAAAATGATAAGGAAAAAGCTAAGATATTATCACAAGCAATAAAAACATATATTGCTTATAAAAATAATATCAATGAGGATTTAACTCATTCAAAAGCAATTAAATTAACACAAAATAAGTTATTTGGCGAAATTCTTAATAAAACAGAAGAGATTGAATTTGCAAGAAAAAAGATTAATCTAGATTATGATAAATTAGTAAAAGATGTAAGAGGTGATTTTAAATGAAAAAAATAAATAAAATAAATGAATTAAAAAAAGAAATTTCAAAAATTATTGTAGGACAAGAAGAAGTAATTGATAAAACATTAATTGCAATGTTATCTGGCGGAAATATTTTACTCGAAGGAGCTCCAGGGCTCGCTAAAACTCTTTTGGTTAACACTCTAGCAAAGAGCTGCTCTTTAGATTTTTCAAGGATTCAATTTACTCCAGATTTACTCCCATCAGATATTTTAGGAACTAAGATATTTAATCAAAAAACTGGAGAATTTATTACAAAGAAAGGGCCTATTTTTACAAACTTTCTGCTTGCAGATGAAATTAATAGAGCTCCACCAAAAACTCAGTCTGCACTTCTTGAAGCTATGCAGGAAAAACAAATTTCTATACTTGGAGATACTTATAAACTAGAAAAACCATTTTTAGTAATGGCAACTCAGAACCCAATAGAACAAGAAGGAACATATCCTCTTCCAGAAGCACAAGTTGATAGGTTTATGATGAAAATAAATGTTGATTATCCAACAATTGAGGATGAAATTGAGATATTGAATCGTATGACTACAAATGAAGAAATTAATGTTTCTAAAATCTTAAATGGGCATGATATTATAAATTATCAAAAAGAAGTCAGAGACATATATGTTGATGATTTGTTAAAAGAATATGTCGTACAAATTACAGACTCAACAAGAAATCCTGAAAAATATGAGATAATCTTGGGTAAATATATAAAATGGGGAGCCTCACCTAGAGCAAATATCTGGGCTATAATTGGTGCTAAAGCTAATGCTTTTATGAATGGCAGAGATTATGCTAATGCTGATGATGTAAAAGCTGTAATAAATGATATATTAAGACATAGAATAATATTAACTTATGAGGCAGATATTGATATGATAAACTCTGAGATGGTAATTGAGGAGATTTTAAATAAGATAGATAGTCCTTAGGAGAATCTATATAATAAATTAATTTAAATAATAAAAGATGGAAAATATACTTAAAGAAACAAAAGAATTTAGGATATTGTTTCAAAAATCTGCTAATTTATTGGGAGGTAGATATTCATCAAAAATAAAGGGAGATGGTATTGAGTTTGTAGATTTAAAAGAATATCAAGCTGGAGATGATATAAGAAAAATAGATTGGAAAGTTACAGCCAGAGAGAATAAACCATTTATTAAGGAGTTTCTTGAAGAGAAAGATGCTTCGCATTATGTTTTAATTGATATCTCTGCTAGTATGGCCAATAAATTACTTTCATCAAAAGTATTAGCTACTTCTCTAATAATGTCATCTTTTAAGACAAGAGATAATTTTTCTATTGGTTTTTTTAATTCTGAGAATATAAAGATTTATCCTCTATCAAAAAGTAAGAATCAATTAATGAGATTTGTATATGAGATTTCTCAAATTGAGACTAATGGAAGGGGGAATATAAAAGCATTGTTATTAAGAGTTTTAAAATCTATTTCTAAAAAATCAATTATTTCTATTATAACAGATGAACTTGAATTAAATGATGAAATAAAATCGTTAATATCAGCAGTAAAACATAAACATAAATTAAATTATTTTCAAGTATATTCATCTAATGAAAAAAATTTGGATTCAGGAATTAATTCATTTGAAGATATTGAAACTGGTTATAACGGACTTTATGATTTAGACGATAATGAGTTAGAAGAATATAAAGAAGAGTTTGATAGACAATTAAATATAATTGAGAATAACCTTTTAAGTTTAGGAGTTAAACCATTTTTAATTGATTCAGACTTAGATATTTATACTCAAATTAAAAAAAGAGCAGAGGTAATTTAGTATGGCAATAATAAAAAAAAATTATTTAAGAAATAATAAAATAGTAAATCAAATTATCGGAGGAAATAATTAAAAAATGAGCATAATAGAATTTGGAAATATTGAGTATTTATGGTATGGAATTATTCTAATAGTGTCTCTGTTATTAATTTATTATTTCAAATTTAGAAAGAAGAAATTTGATTCAATGAAACTTTCAACAACGAAAATCTTGAACAAAACAATTAGAAAAAAAACAATAAAAGAAAATTTAATTTCCATTTTCATTCTTCTTTCACTCTTTAGTTTATTTATTAGTTTATCTGATCCTATGATGAGACTTAGTGGAGAAAAAGAAGGAGTTAATGTAGTATTGGTAATTGATAGTTCAGGTTCAATGCAAGCCCAAGATTTTCAACCAGACAGAATATCTAGTGCTAAAGAGAGTGCTGTAAAATTTATTGAACAACTAGGGTCTAAAGATAATGTTGGTATTGTTAGTTTTTCAGATTCTACAAGAATTGTTAGTTTTTTGACAAATGATAAAGAAAGGGCTATTGAAAAAACAAAGAGCATAACTGCAGGAGGTGGCACTGCAATAGGAGATGGTCTTGCAATGGGAGTTGATATGGTAACATCTATTCCTAACAAAAAAAAACTTGTAATATTTTTATCTGATGGAGAGCAAACTGCTGGACAAATATCTATAGATGATGCAATTTTGTATGCACAATCTGAAGAAGTTAATGTATATACAATTGGAGTTGGGTCTGAGGGTTCTGTTATTATAGGTTATGATTGGTTTGGTAGACCTCAATATGCTAATTTAGATGAAGAAAGTTTGAAAAAAATAGCATTAAGTACTAATGGCGAATATTTTAAGGCAACAAATTCTTTAACATTAGAAGAAATATATGAGAAACTTCCAGAGGAGATTAAAAAAGAAAAAGAATTGCAAAGCATAGATATATGGTTTATTTGGTCATCCATTGGATTAATTCTGAGTAGTTTTATTATCAAGTTTTGGAAGAGAATAAAAGTATGGTAATAATACTTATTTTATTATTAAAATATTGCGCCTTAGCAGAAGTTTAAACTCCTAAGAACACCTTTATAGCTTAGCGAGAAAGCCAAGTCTTCAGAGACTGCAAAAAGAAAAACATTTGTGGAGGACAATAAATTATAAATTTATATAAATAATTTTTTAGTTATTATAGTAAAATAATTATAGATTAATTTTTTTAGCTTTTAGAGCTTTTTTTGCTGACTCTATTAGTGCTGAACTTAATTCTAATGACTTTATTTTGTCAGAATCTGCAATCTCTTCTTTTTTAGTCTTGTCTTTTTTGAATTCATCTTTTTCAAATTTAAAAACTGCTTCATTTGAATAGTCTATTAAATATATTTCTCCATTATAATTTAGTATTTCTGCAGATTTTGTTTCATCAAATGTAATATAGAGTCTTCTCTTGCTAATCTCAGAGAGAAAACTTCTTTCCCTATAACTTTTAATCTCAGACATAACATTTCTCATCTCTTTTAGAATTTTGTTAACCTCAGTTACTGTGATTTTACCTTTTTCATAATCTGCTTTTGCATTTTTAATGTTATTTAGTGATACTTTGATAAAGGATGGAAGTTTGGATGAGTTTACATATTCTTTTTCAAATTTGTCAAATAAATCTTTTTCAGTGACTTCAGTAAATCCAGGAAGAGTTCTTATTTGATTTATTAGCTCATTATATGATGTAATAATTGATTCTTTTGTTCTATCTGTGGATATTTCTTCAAACATCTTCTTAATATTCTTAAGGTAGCTTTCTGCATTTTTAAGTAGTCTATCAACTTCTGAGCCAGTTATTACTAAGTCTTTGTCATGTTCAATTTTTTTAAACATTCCAACTGTCTCTTCTAAAACATCAACATCTTTTTTTGTTACTGATTTTTCTTTTGCAAGAAGAACTTCCTTAAACATTTTAACTGTCTCTTTAGGAGTTGTAGGATTATATCCTTTAAGCATTAGAATTGCCTGTGATGGAGAGAGAACTGAGTTATATACTTCATTGATTACAATATCTGCAAACATTTTTTTTGCTCTGTCAATCATTTGAGTCCCTACATTCATGTGCATATCAATTGCTTCAGCTGATGGCCTGATTTTTCCTAATTTAAGAAGTTCTTTCCAAGCCCCGTAAATTCCCCTATCATAAAATGGCACACCATCTCTTAAGAATGTAAACATAACTGGGTGAGCATCTTTTAAAGCATCCCAGAAATCTGTTAGTAAATATACTTGAATATGAATTTGAATTCCTGTAAGAGCTGCTACTTCTCTTGACATTTGCCAGATAATTTTTGTTAGCTGGTCTTTTACTTGGAATCTTGACATTCTTTTAACATCAGTATCATCTATTACAACAAAAACATCAAAATCGTTTGATTTTTCTCCTCTTAGCCATGAACCTGCACCAGCATATACAACTACATACTTTTCAAATTTTTGAAGAAGCATGTTTCTGTGAATGTCAATAGTTTTTAATGCACTAATAAAACCTCTATTGTCTTTATAGACAAATGATGAACCTAATTTTTTAAGATCATCATAAATACCATCAAAACAATTTTCTCTTAAAATAGTGATGCTAGTTCCAAAAAATTCAATATTCTTATCATCTTTTAATTTATATACTGAATATTCTTGACCGTATTTATCTTTTTTTTTCTCTTCAATTAGAAGTTCATCAAATTTATCTCCTAATAAAAATCTTGCATCAAAGAATTGTATTGGTTTATCAAAGTCATCGAGTAGAAAGTTTAATGTTAGTTTCTCAAAGTTTGGTATTGGCATGTTATTTTTCATCTCAAATTCGGGAGTAATAAAAAAACCAATAGTTTTTTTATCAACTGTTTGTGAGATTATTTCTACTATTTTTGAAAAATGTTTTTCTTTTTTTTGTAGCTTTTCCTTCATATCGATAGGCAATCTTGCTATTTCTTTTTCGAACACATTATCCTTTGTAGCCTCTTGGCCTGATTTGTTTTCGTTATTAGAATTCTTCATAAACGAAGTTGAGCTTTGTTAATTTATAAGTGTTTGTTTAATTTAAAGAGTTTAGAATAAATATAGTACTTTGAATAAAAAAATATCCTATATATTATAGTAAAAATTAAATTTTATAAAGAGTATATTTTTAAATTAATAATAATAAAAATTTATATAATGAATAAAATTGAAATTAAAAGAGATTATCAAAAATCAGTCCATAAAATTATTGAGATTGCAAGAGAAATGTTAAATGTCCCATCTGTTGTTAGTTTTGAGAAACCATTTATTAATTATATTGAGAATTATGCTTTAAAACTAGGTTATAATGTGAAAAAGAATGATAAATATATAGTAGTTGGAAAAAATTTAGGACATAGAAAAGAAAATAGAGTTCTATTTTCTAGCCATATTGACAGACATGGAATGGTTAGAAATGAGGAAGGACAAATTGAATATTGTGCATATTGGCTAAAAAGGAATAGAGGAATTGAATTTAAAAGAGATGAACTTAATGAAAATGAAGAGAATTTTAAGAAATATTTTAAACAAATTACAGGAAAAGAAATATTCTTTGATTCCTCATTCGCAAGATTTGCAATGAATGATAAGAATCTTGATGTAAAGTTTTTTCTCCAAGATGGAACAGAATCTCTTGAAAAACTTGCTCTAAGATATGTTAGGGAAAAGGTTACTTCTTATAATCTAACAAGTGGGGAAAAAGAACACCAATACATTTTAGGTAGATACTCACTATTTCCAGAGAACCATAAAGTAACTTATGATATTGAACTAAAAACTACAGATAAAAATAATGTATTTATGATAAATGAAGAGATTATTATAAAAAATGAAATATTTTATGGACAAATTGATAATGCCATATCTGCAGCAACTTTATTTTATTTGATGGAGAATACTAATTTTAAAAGTGAAATAATATTTACAACACTTGAAGAAGTTGGTGAAAGTCATTCATGCATTTCTCATTATCTAAGAAATAGTAATAATAAAAAATACAAACTAGTAGTTATTGATACATCCCCATATTTTAATTTTGATGGCAAGGAAAATGGATTTCTTACATTAAGACATGGAGATGAAAGGGGAGGATTTGATAAATTAATGGTTGAGGATATAAAATCAATAATGATTAAGGAAGAAATACCATATGATTTCAAACCCTCATTTTTAGGCAGGACAGAACTTGGAAAAACTGCTCTTGAGACTAATGGAAAAATAAATGGCGTTACTTTGCAAATTCCTACAATGAATTATCATACTAGTTATGAAACATCTACTCTTAAAAGCTTAGAGAATTATGCAAAGATTATTGATTATATTGATAAGAATTTTAATTGACATTTTCATTCTTATCAAAAATTGTTTCTATTGAATTTTCATGTTCTTTAATGAATTTTCTTAAAAGTCTTATATCAGAAATCTTAATTTTACCTAAAAATAATCGTTTTAATTTTTTTGAATTTTTTCCAACATATTTCTTTACTTTATAATAACCACTAAAATAAACGTAATCTTTAGTAAATCCTCCAGGAAGAGATGTATCTGATATGTTTCTTTTTGCCCTGTAGGTTATCATGAAAGCATCTTCGTCTTTAAAACCATATTGTTTTAAGATTGCAAAAACTTCATAAAAACTTTTTTTTATAGCATAAAATGTTGCTATCACTCTTCCTGCATATATGAATAATTGAGCTTTTGATGATACTCCTTTTAACTCTTCCACATATGCAGCTAAGCCTTCTTCAGTCTCAATATAATTATCTGTACCTCTTTCAAGAAGTTTAATCCCATATTTCTTTCCATTGTGAAACCTCATGTAATGAGTTCCAATTTCATGTACCAATAATCTGTCTAAATCAAATGTTGTAAATCTGACATTTGGATTGATTTTAATTACTGAGTTTGATGGGTCTATATTTACTTTTGATGGCATTTGAACATATAGCAATCTTATATCATCTCCTGTTAATCTATATACCTCATCTTTTAGAGAATTACCTATAGTTTCAGGATCTAATCTTTTAAATTTAATAATCTGCCTATTATATCTTAGGCAAAATATCTTAGCTTTAGCAAGTAAAAATCTTGAGGGTTTTCCCCTATATTTTATAACATATTTAGTAGAAATTGGTTTGCCCCAATTTTGATGACATTCAAATTCATAAATTTTACTTATAATTTTCTTTTTATATAGCTTTTTAAAATTATAAGGGTCATTTTTAGTATCAATTTTAAATTCTTTTAATTTATTAATTAAATCATTACCAAACTCTTTTTTTTCATATATTATATATGGATTGTATTTTTTATCATCAGCTATGGCAGAGAAAAACTTTTTCTTTTCTTCCATAAAATTAATTGGTTTTGGAAAGGAAGTATTATAATGTTCAATAATTTTAGAATATTGTTTTTCAATTTCTTCAATTTCATTAAAATAAGATAAGTGTGATTTATTCATAACATATACAAGTTAAAATAGTTTATAAAGTTTTATTTTATCTTAAAAATTATAACTAAAAAAATAATTGAAACTAACTAAATAAATGAATTAATTTTGCTTCTTGATTATTACGTATAATATAATATTATTATAATATTTACATCCTAAAAAATTTTTTATAAGTGTAAAATTATTATGTTTATTACTCATTTTTAATATTTCATTAGGCTTATATAGAAATATTAACAAAGTTGGAACTAGATAAGAGTATAATTTTATTATACAAATATTATACTTCTTGGACTTTTTGGACTTTTTGAATACTTGATTCTTTTATTATGGATTTATTGAAAATATCTAATTCTAAAACTTTGTATGAATTAGATTTTATATCAAAATAAGATATTTCAAAAAAGGATTCCAATAAATTTGCAGTTAAAAAACATTCATACTTTCCTTTTTGCCATTTCATTTGTATTTTATCATTTGGTGTTTCTAATATTTCAAACTCCCCGTTAAAAGCATTATATGTATTTCTAAATTCCATTAACTTTAGAATTGATTTTACTATTGGTTTGTTGATTAATTCTTCAAACTCTGCTTTAGAGTAATTGTGCCTATTTATGTCCCTTCCAACTTTTGTTCTATTAAATGTATCTATGTCATTCTCGCCAGCCAACATACCAACATAATAAATCTGAGGAATTCCAGGAATGAAAAATTGTATTGCTCTTGCCATAAGATATTTTTCTTCATTGGATCCAAGAGCTGAAAAGAATGTGCAATTAATCTGATAAATATCTACATTATTACTCCCTTCACCTGTAGCCCTTAATGTTGCATTTCCCCCATAATTGTAGAGCATATCTATTACTTTTTGCAGTTCCATACTTGGAATTTGTCCTGTAGCATCTATTAAACCTATACCATCATGTGTGTCTAGGACAGTAACTTGATTTGTAGGTCTTATGTCAATCCAATTCTTAAGATATTTTGAATCGTTAAAATAAATTGTATAGAGCATTAAAGGAGGTAATGAGAAATCATATACATAATCTGCTTTTTTTGCCAATTTTAGTTGTAATATGAAATCTTTATGAACTTCAGGAAGTAAATATGCATCATATTTCTCTACAATGGATTTTATCCATTTCATTATTTCAAAAGTTTCATGAATAAAAAAAGAACTAGTTCCTCTTTTTTTAAATATGTATCCTATTGCATCGAGTCTTATTAACTTAACTCCATTTTCACAAAGATTTATTATGAATTCCTTAACAATTTTTTTTGTAATTTCAGATTTCCAGTTTAAATCTATTTGTTCTGGTGTAAAAGTGCACCAAAAATCTGTAGATGTTCCATCTTCAAATGAATATTTATAAAAGGGCTCTGTATGTCTAGGTCTGTATATCATAGAGAGTTCATTTTCATATAGATTGTGACCAAAAATATCTTCTTTTTTTAGAAATAAATTATTATATTTCGACTTTTCTTTTTTTTCAAGGTAATCTAGAAAAAATTCAGAATGAGCTGATAAATGATTAATCATTAAATCAGCTGTTATTTCAAATTCTTTTGACAAACTTTTTATATTATCCCAATTACCAAAATTCATGTCAACTTCCATATGAGTTAAAGGAGCAAATCCTCTGTCAGCTGATGAAGGATAAAAAGGCAATATATGAATTCCACCTACTGATTTTTTAAGATATTTGTGCATTATATCCTGTAATTCGTCAAGATTGTCTCCTAAACTATTTGGATAAGTAATCAATTGAACTTTATTTTTAAGCATGTCTTGTAATGATTAAAAATTTATATATTTTTTTGCAATCATTAATAAATGATAAACTTAATAATTATCATTTATATTATTTTAATTAGATTGACATAATATAATTATTTACTATATAAAATAAATTATTCACCAATAATAGAGATTAATAATATTTTTCTCTTAAATTCGGATCTATTTTAGTTAGTTCTTCTTTTGGAATAGTCCTTAATATTTCCCAAGCAATATCCATAGTCTTGTCAAAATTTCTTTCTTCAGTTCTATCCTGTTGAAGAAATCTTTCTTCAAATAATTTGGCAAATTTTAGTTTTCTTTTATCTCTATCTGATAAAGCTTCTTCTCCAACAATTGCCACAAGTCCTCTTAAGTCTCTTCCTTCAGCATAAAGAGCATACATCTGATCAGATACTTTTTTGTGGTCTTCTCTTGTTTTGCCAGGGCCTACTCCAAGCCCCATTAGTCTTGAGAGTGATGGCAATACATCAATTGAGGGATAAATATTTTTTCTGTGTAGTTCTCTTCCCATTACTACTTGGCCTTCTGTTATATATCCTGTAAGGTCTGGAATTGGGTGTGTTTTATCATCTCCAGGCATAGTTAATATTTCAAGTTGTGTTACTGAACCTTCTTTTCCCCTAACAAGTCCTGCTCTTTCATAAATTTGAGATAGGTCTGTATACATGTATCCTGGATATCCCCTTCTTCCAGGAATTTCTTCTCTAGCAGCCCCAATTTCCCTTAATGATTCACAATAATTGGTCATATCAGTTAAAATAACTAAAACATGCATATTTTTTTCAAATGCAAAATATTCTGCAGCTGTCAAAGCCATCCTTGGAGTTACAAGTCTTTCAACACTAGGGTCGTCAGCTTTATTTAAAAATAGAACTGCATTATCAATAGCCCCACTCTCTTCAAATGATTTTTGAAATTTTAAAGCTTCTTCATTTGTAATTCCCATAGCACCAAATACTACAATAAAATCTTGTTTTTCACCAATAACTTTAGCTTGCCTTGCAATCTGTAGTGCAAGGTCATTATGTGATAATCCTGAGCCTGAAAATATCGGTAATTTTTGGCCTCTAACAAGTGTTGTCATTAAATCTATTGCTGAAATGCCAGTTTGTATAAAATTGTTAGGCATAGCTCTTGAGTAAGGATTAATAGCAGCACCCCCTATTTCATATTTTTTTCCAGTAAGTTTAGGACCTGAATCTAGGGGAGTACCTATTCCCGATAGAACTCTACCTTTTATATTTTCATCCAATTTTATTGTTAATTGTTCTCCTAAAAATTTTACTGTAGCTTCTTTATGAGCACCAGCTGTTCCTTCAAATAATTGTACTACAACTATTTCCTTAGAGGTTTCAAGAACTTGTCCTAGTTTTTTTTCATTTCCAAAATTAACTTCTACAATCTCTGAGTAACCAACAGGATGAGTTTCTTTTACAAAAATTAAAGGTCCTGCAACTTTACTAATTGTTCTATATTCTTTTTTTACATCCATTTTCAACTATATTTCCTCATCAAATCATCCATTTCCTTTTTTATTTCTTCTTTAACTTGATTTAACATCACTTTGTAATCTTTTTCCATTCTAACTGAAGAGATTCTATATTTTGCTTTTGTTTCTACTATGTCTTTTATTGGAACATTATTCTCAAGTGCTTTTTGAGCATGTTCTTTAAAATCAAAAACAAGTTCAATCAAATCAGAGGCTTTGCTCAAAGGACAATATCTATCAACTTCATGGAAAGCATTTTGCTGCAACAATTCTTCTCTTATTAGTTTTGATACTTCCAAAGTTAATTGTTGACTTTCGGGAAGAGAGTCTGAACCTACTAGTTGGACTATTTCCA
>CAYLKB010000010.1:7349-8201 GCA_964384165.1 uncultured Methanosarcinales archaeon | reverse complement strand
ATTAAAGAGTCTTCTTCTTGCAATAGAGACATTAATTCTTTTACTGTTTTTTCCCAATTTTTATTTATGTTTTCAGAAAACCATTCCCTTAAACTCTCATGATACAGAGAGTATGAATTTAACCAATTAATAGACCAATAATGTCTTTTTTCGGCAAGCTTAGCATCTAGTGCCCAAAAGCATTTAGCTACTCTTAGAGTGTTCTGAGTTACTGGCTCGCTAAAATCACCACCCGCAGGACTTACTGCTCCAATTACTGTAACTGAACCTTCCCCATTATTTAATGTCTTAACCCTACCAGCTCTTTCATAAAAATATGCAAGCTTTGTTGAAAGATATGCAGGATATCCTTCTTCTCCAGGCATTTCTTCAAGCCTTGATGAAATCTCCCTCATAGCTTCTGCCCATCTTGAGGTACTATCTGCCATTAATGCAACATTATAACCCATATCCCTGTAATATTCTGCCAAAGTTATTCCTACATAAACACTAGCTTCTCTAGCTGCTACAGGCATGTTGGACGTGTTTGCTACAAGAATTGTTCTTTCCATCATGGGTTTTGAGGTTTTTGGGTCTATTAAATGTGGAAATTCAGTTAATACTTCTGTCATCTCATTCCCCCTTTCTCCACAACCTACATAAACTACAATCTCTGCATCACTCCATTTTGCAATGCTTTGCTGTGTTACAGTTTTTCCTGCACCAAAAGGCCCAGGGAGTGCAGCTACTCCACCTTTTGCAACGGGAAAGAAAACATCATAAACTCTTTGACCCGTAATTAATGGTACTGATGGAGCAAGTTTTGCTAAAAACTTTCTTGGCACCCTTACAGGTTGAAAGTGAGATAGTTTT
>CAYLKB010000010.1:6142-7339 GCA_964384165.1 uncultured Methanosarcinales archaeon | reverse complement strand
AACAGTAAACATTCCTTTTGAAATTTCTTTTACTTTACCAGATACATTTGGAGGAAGCTGAATTTTATGGATTATATCAAATTCTTTTACTTCTCCAATTATACTTCCTTCTTTTAAAATATCGCCTTTTTTAACTAGTGGCTTGAAATCCCATTTTTTGTTATGGTCAATACCATTAGCAGAGACTCCTCTTTTAATGTAATGGCCCATTTCTTTTTCTAATATTTCAAGAGGTCTTTGAATCCCATCGTAAATTGACCCTAAAAGTCCTGGACCAACCTCTACTGAGAGAGGTTTATTTGTATTCTCAACAATCTCATCTGGTTTTATTCCAGAAGTATCTTCATATACCTGAATTGTAAAAGTATTTTCTTCTATTTTAATTACTTCTCCCATAAGTGCCTCATTGCCCACTTTTACAATATCAGACATTTTAACTGCCATTCCACTTGCCTTTACAACTGGTCCTGATACAGATACTATTTTTCCATTTGGTTTTTTGGCTACCATTTATATAATTGAGAGAAAAACTACCCTCTTTATAAGTTTTGGTATGATAATTGTTGTCACTTAGTTTAGTAACAATGAAGAAATTTATAAATCTTTGAATAAAACTATAGTATTATGAAACAACCTCTTAAATTATTAAAACCTGAGGATACTAATGATTATAAAAGAATTATTTCTCAAAATGTTTCTGTTTTAACTGATAATAAAGGTAGATTTCAACCAGGAAATTTATACAAAGTTTTAGATGAACAGATTAGAAGAGGGTGGCCAATTAGAGGTATTCATCCTATTATTGCAGAATCATCTGGAGAACATACAGAAAAATTAAGTAAAGCTGGAAAAGCCATAAGCCACAATAAATATTTTAGTCTGGCTTTAGGAGAAATTGTTTTTATGATTGAAGTTCATGATTTGATAGATGGAATATTCTTTGACATTATCCCTTCTGATGACCCACAAGTTGTTGCAAAAAAAAGTGAAATGGAAATGTTTGGTATGAAATATTTGTGCAATACTATTCAAAATGGTCTTGGATATAAAATTATGGGTCACTATGTGGATTTTGAACAACAGCACAGTGAGTTGGCAAAGATGGTATTTTGGCTTGACAAACAAGATGCAGCTACAAATAGTCGAAAAATAAGAAATACTTTTGATAAAATTAGAAATTTTTACAAAGAACATCAG
>CAYLKB010000010.1:4507-6132 GCA_964384165.1 uncultured Methanosarcinales archaeon | reverse complement strand
AGAATTCATAATTAATGCTCATGACACTACAGGCAAATTAAGTTTGGAACAAGCTTTAGATAAAACTTATGAAAGATTAGGTGAATTTTATATTAATAATCAAAATAGATTGTTACTACCTTATCAGAAAGGAATTGCAAGAGAAGTTGAAGAATACAAGGGAGAAGATGTTTACACAATGTATTATAATTTACTTGCAAAT
Organism: uncultured Methanosarcinales archaeon; assembly: GCA_964384165.1. GTDB lineage: Archaea > Nanobdellota > Nanobdellia > Woesearchaeales > UBA583 > UBA583. Next base: position 5,930 of record CAYLKB010000010.1, on the reverse strand, counting down.
TTTAACCCTAAAGATTTTGAATAATTTTTTTAGAAATATAATTATTGTCGCTTGGAATAAGTTTTTCTTTTTGTAGCCTCCCCTCTTAGCTTTGCCCGCTCAGATATATCGCGTTCTAAGAAGTTAAGAACTTTTATGGTTCACAATATATAATAATTATTATTTCATTAAGTCAACGCCAAGGGCTTTGATGATTTGTTTTCTTAGAGTGTTTCCTTTAATATCATCTTCGGAGAGTATTACAACAATTGGTTTTAAAAGTTTTGAAATTTGATTTTTAATTTTAATACTTAATGTTTCGTAGTCTTCTCTTGTAATTATAATAATTCCTATTTCATTCTTTTTTGATATGAACTCTTCTAATTTAGAGAGTGGGTGGCCTTCAATACCTACAATCTCAAACCCTAATAGAAAATCCTCATTTCCAATAGCTATAATTTTGTTTTCCATTTTATTTAACTAGCTCCATAATTTCATTATCTGACATCTTCATATATTTTGCTTTTAGCAGAATTCTTAGTCTTGCAATTTGGGTTTCTACTTCAAATAAATATTTTAATGAATAAAAAGGAGAACCAAAATTTGTTCTTGCAAAAATTTCTTTAGATATTGCCTTATGCTGATTAATTTTCTTGTCAATTATAGCTGAACACCCTTCTTCAGTACAATTTTCTATATCGTTATCATTTGGACTAATCCTTTTTAAACATTCTTTAACATCTTTTCCTTCAAGCCCATTGTAGAAGCTCAAAGTATAATCCCCTCCTTCTATATAAAGTTCTTTAAAATCATCAAAAGTTAATTTTTCAGATTTAATTTTCATAAAGGTTCTTGAATTTATAAGGTCAATGTATTTTTTTATGAATTTGTAAAAACTGATTTCATCTTTGTTGTTAAAAATAAATTTGAAATCTCCTAGTTTTTCATAATATATTTTATATAGATAATTTTCTAATTCATAAATTCCTTTTTTATAAGCAGTAATTAGTTCATCTGATTTTAAATTAAGTTTCTTTGATATGTAAATAATGCTATCTTCAATTTTTGGCATTGCATATGCTTTAATGTATTTTTCTTTTTTTCTTTCATCACCTATTAAAAAAGATTCAAAATCTTCTTCATCTGAAATTTTGCACCTAATTAATGCCATTAAATTATGAATTTGATATTTTAAATAGTAGGATTCAAGTAAAACTCTATTTTCTTTTGAAGCACTCCTGAATACTTCTTTGTAAATTTTAGAAGTGTGAAGATTTAATATTCTTTCAATAAGGTAAAATCCTTCAAAGTTTAAATATGATATATCAATTGATTCTCGATATCCATGTTCTTCAAGATATTTTAATATTTCTTCATAACTTTTTTGAACTAAAGAATTAATTTGACTTTCATTTAACAATTTCCCACGTTTTACAGATAATTT
>CAYLKB010000010.1:0-4497 GCA_964384165.1 uncultured Methanosarcinales archaeon | reverse complement strand
TATGAGTCTTTTTTTAATATTATTACTTTCTTTCTCATTTTACATATCAAATAATACTTTCTGGATTAGGTCTTCTTTTTCTTCAAAAATTGATTTTAAAATATTATGCAATGATGCATCAACATATATCTTTTTGTCTAATGATTCAAATCCTAAACCTATTAATTCATTTTTGCAGAGTAGTTTTGAATTCTTTGGAATTAACCTCTCCACTAAGTGTTTATCATCATCACTAGTATATACAATATCAATAGACATAATTTGGGATGTTTTCTCAATTACTTTTTTATAAAGGTTTTTTTTAAGATTAGATGATGAGTTTTTTAATTCAACAAATATTTGTTGAAATAATAATTCTATTAATAGAGTTTTAGTTCTTAAATTTATTGTCTTTGCTTCTTTTTTGCTCTGACCTATAATTTGCAGGTGTTTTTTTTCTAATTCTTTAGTTGACATAAGTTTTAGCTTATTTTGAAATTCATTAATTCTTTTATCAAAATCCTTTTGCAATCCTAATTTAATTTTATCAAATTCTTGAATTATAGAATTATTTTCTTTTTGAGTTATCTGTTCTAATTCCTCAGATATGATGCTTAATGACATATTATTATAAAAAAATATTTAATGTCCTGCAAGTCCTATTATTAAAAAAAGACTTACGAAACCAAAAATCAATATTGTCTCTGGAAGAACAGCAAAGATTAATGCTTTTGCAAATAATTTTGGGTCTTCTGAAATTGCTCCTACTGCTGCTGGCAATACCTCTTTTTGGGCAAGTCCAGTTCCTAATGCAGCTAGTCCAAAAGTCAGGCCAGCACCTATACCTATTAAACCTGTTGTTGAAATTAATGATTCTATCGCCATTATAATTGTGATAAAAAGCCTCCCATTTATAAATATTTGGTAATGTAGGCTCTTTGAATTGGAATATAATTTTTTTTAATGGTTTCGATTAGAGAAATTTAGTTTTATTTTCTAACAGAATCTAAAAAATATTAATGAATTCTTGGATTTTACATAAAAAATTGGCTTACAAGATACATCCTTGCAGTAGGGACATCATTTGAAACTTATAGAAATGAAATTATCTTTAAATACCCATATTATAGATTCCATTTTACTTTCCTATACAAAGCAGTAATCTAGAATAAAAACTAAAAATATTATTTTATAATAAATACAAATAAAGATATAAAATAAGATATAAATTAAGATATAAATTATTGATAGTTTTAACTAAAATTAATAAATAAATATTTTTACAGATTAATTCTCATAAATAATTTCCCTTAAAAAATACTACAAAGTATTAAAAATATATATTCTGGAATAATCTTTATATGGCCGAACAAATAACTTATGAGATATTTGAGATAGTACTTGCAGTATTGTTGTTTCTCACATTGTTTTCAGCAGTATTTCTTCTAAATGATGCAAATTTCTTAAAGGCAAAAACAGCATCAATTGAAGGCAGTTACATTGCTAGCCAAGTTTCGGGAACTAATATGATAGTTGAAGTTAAATATGAAGAAGATTATGTTCTTAGTGAAAATAATAATAAAGTTTTAGTGGAAGTGAAAAGCAAAGAAGCATCAACAGATTATTATGGTGAAAAAATAAATATAGCACAAGAAGGAAATATTGTTACATATTCATACAATTAAATTTAAAATGAATGAGGAAAATTATCTTGGTTTTTTTTATAAATTAGTTGAAACTAATCAAATAGGAAAAAAAACTAAAATTTGCAAAATATCCCCTAGAACAAAGTTGCCTATTACAAATACTATAAAAAAACTAACTGATGTTAAAGTTTGCGTAATTGAAGTAAAACTTTCTAATGGAAAATATTTGCTTTTAGAGGATTACTCACTCAATTATTTTTTATCATATACTATCCTTATAGGAAGTGAAACTGAGATTACAACTTTTAACATAATTGATGATGGAACTAAAACTTATGTTTGTGAGAAGGAGTTATATATCAAAATAAAGTCCAAGGTTAAAGTTAAATTTATTGGTCAAATTAAACCTGAGGATTTCTATAATCTTAATTTTGAATATGGTTTTAAGCAATCTAAAATAATTGAGAATGTAAAAGAGTATATATTAGAAAAAAAAAAGATAGATTTTAATAAAATTCATATAATAAAAGGAAGTACTATTGAAAATTTTCTCCCTTCGGTGATTTATAGCCATTTCAGACTAGGTGTTAGAATGAATATACCTCTTGTTCCATTAGTTGAGAATAATTTTATCAGAGAGACATTAATTAATATTAATGATAACATTTCACAAGAAAAGATTCTAAAACCCAGATTTTCTTATTTTTTAAGAGCAAAGTGGGACTTTGATAAAGAGAAGGGAGATAGATTATACAGAGATATAGATAGTTTTCTAACAATTAATTTTAACAGAAAAAAACTTTTTAAAAAATATAATAATATCAAAACAACAAATTTTGATAAAGAAGATATGCTTGATAAATTAAAAAAACTAAAGAATATTGAAATCTCTGCCAATAATGGAAAATTACCAATTCCTTTATGGAAATCACTAAAAACTGGACATTATTTAAAAATAACTAATGCTAAAAAATTTTGCGAACTCTCGGGAAGGCCTTTTAAGGTAGACGAGAAATTGTTTAAAGAACTTTATCTTCAAGCATTATCAGGAGATAAGGTCCAATATGTAGATAAAAAACTGAAATTAGGACTTGAAACTTTTGCATCAAATATTGAAGAAACAAAAATTGCAATATTTGAAAACTTTGAAGAACTAGTATGTAATCTTGTATATCATGATAATATTGAAGAATTAATATATTTGCAAAATGTTAAAGAAAACCACATATTGGAATTAAAAAAATCTTTAAGAAATTTAATAAAAAGAACAACTCTGCTTAGTATTTATTACAATAAAGTCCCAGAAGAAACAAACCCAGCATCTTTAATAGAAGAATATTATTTGTCAGTTTCAAACTCAATTTATTTATTATGTGAAGAAAATAAGAATACACCTGCTAAAAGATTCTTATTTGAAAGTATATTAAAATATGCTAATTTAGTAGAAGAAACATTAGTTACGCAAAGAAACGAATTTAGACATTTATATTTTTACACACAAATAATTCTTTCAATGCTTGAGGGACTAAAACAGGCAGACCCTAATTATGCAAAAAATTTACATACAATTTTTCAGTCATATTATGAAACACATTGGTTTAAAATTCGAAAAGCAAAAATAAATAAGGAACTGGAAGAGTTATTTTATCATGTAAATAAAGCTAATAAAATAGCTACAAAAAAGAAAGTTTTTATAAAAATTAAAAAAGATTTTGAGAATGAGATTTTAAGAGATAATATAAAAGACTTAGGATTTCCTGAAATTATGATGAGAGTTGTAAAGCCAAATACTTTCGTTTTAAAAAGAATTTTTCCATATTCTTACAAGCAAATATCAATGGCTTTATTAAAGATTAAACCTGATGAAATAATTAATATTTCAAATATAAAAATTAAAGGAAAGCTTATAGAATTAAAAAAAGATTATTATAATGTCCATATTGAATATAAAGAATATAAACAAATTTTGGACAATCAATTTTTCACTTTATATTCTATGAGATAAATTCTTAATATCTGCTTAGGTTATTTTGTATTCTATAACTAAGAAACCTGAGTCTATTTCAATTATTTCTGAAGGAAATTTCTTTAACATTTTATCTGCAAAATTAGATAAATGAGAATGTGTTAAAATATTGTCTGCAACAATTATTGCATTGTTTAAAAGAAGGTCTTTTTTAATTAGTTTTTTTATTATATCTTCATAGAATTTGTGAGCCGCATCTAAAAAAATGAAATCGTATTTTACATTGGATGTAGTATTCTCTAGAAAATCCAATATTTCAGAATTTATACAAGTAATATTTTTAACTTCAGCTTTCTTAAAATTTAATATTGCTTCATTTAATCTTTCTTTGTTTACATCAATAGTTGTAATTTTAGAATTTGAATTTGAACTTCTTGCAATCCATAAAGTTGAAAATCCATTTGATGTGCCAAACTCAAGAATATTTACAGGGTTTTTAATTTCAACCAAGTTAGACAGAACAACTCCCAAGTTCCATGAGATATTCCAGTATTTTTTATGTTCTTTGGAACTTTGAAGTTTTCCAAGAATAATATCAATTATTTCCTTCTCTGAAGAAGATTTATTGCTCATGTTAAAGATTATTTGCTATTTCTAAGCTTTCTTTTTCTGGCTCTCATGATTTTTTTCTGCCATTTCCATCTCATTTGACCTTTCTTTTTCCACCGTCTTGAACTTCTTTTCATTTATTTCACCTGTTTTAATTTTTTAGTTTTGCATACAATTAATGCTTGATTTTAAATAATGATTATATAGATTAATGTCATACGTTTTTTAAATCTTTCTAATTAAAGGCTTCATCCGAAGTAGTTTTATAAAGTCTGGAAATTATAATTTATTATGATT
>CAYLKB010000009.1:0-22414 GCA_964384165.1 uncultured Methanosarcinales archaeon | reverse complement strand
TTTTTCCTTTTGTGTCCTCTCCACTCGCTTTGCTCGCTCAGCTATATCGTGTTCTTAGAAGTTAATAACTTCTGCGGATCACGACATATTGCTTAGTTCAAAAATAGGTTATTATTTTCTTATGTATACAATATAGCCTGCAATCAATTAATAGTGAGTAAAAAGTACATAAAAAAAAAGAAATTGTAGACCATAAAATTTTTACTCTATACTTAGACAATGTATGTCGATTGATAATATAGTTTTATATGTTTAAAGACTAAATCCTTCAATAATTTCAGTTGCATGCTGTCCTACTTTTGGTTTCTCAATAATTTTTACAATTTTTAGGTCTTCATTAATTAAAAATGTTTTTCTTGATACGCCTTTAAATATTCTGCCATACATAGATTTATCACCCCAAACATCATAGTCTTGAACAATTTTTTTGTTTTCGTCAGAGACTAATGTAAAAGGAAGTTCTTTTTTTTCAGCAAATTTCTCATGGCTTTTCATACTATCTACACTTATTCCTAAGATTTCAATACCGTTTTCTTTCAAAACTGAATAATTATCTCTTAGATTGCATGCTTGCGTTGTACAACCAGGAGTTAAGTCTTTAGGGTAAAAGTAAATTGCTATTTTTTTCCCCTTATAATCATTAAGGGTTATTTCTTTTTCTTTACCTTCTACTAGTGCTAATGCTTTAAATGCGGGTGCTGTTTGTCCAATTTTTACCATATAATATCAAATTGTGTACTAAATATAAAATTATATTACCACTAAATGTTAACAATTGTTAATCTTTAAATATATATAAATTAGCTTTTGATTTTATGGCTGGCATATTATAAGGCCTATCTCCAGTTATAACAGTTAATCCCCTCCTATCTTTTAATATATTTGTTTGTTTTCTTTTATTATTAGAGGAGTCAGTACTTGTCTTATAATAAAATGGAGTGAATAAGGATAAATTAAAAAAATTAAAAGGATTATAAAACCTTTGAGCAAATTTATCATTTAAAAGGTCTGATACTAAATCTGCATGAGCCAAATATCCAGCTTGAAATGCTTCTACCATTAGTCCGAGAGTTTCTATTTGCATTTGTCCAACTTTACACATATTAGCAATAGTGGCTTCAATATCTCTTTGTGGTTTTTCTTTTTGCCATTCATCTAAATCAGTGATTTTTTTCATTACGATATCACTAAATATTATTTAATTTAAAAACTTATGTAGTATGAGAATAAAAGTTTTAGTGATTAAATCTTCTAATAATAATTCCTGAGTTTGCAGGGTTTAAATAATTAAAAGGATTATCTTTTAAGCCATTTAGTAAAACATCACTATAATTGTTCGCAATTCCTACTCCACCAGCAACATCCCAGGATTTTATTCTATTAGAATCTGATAAAAATATTCCATTGCCAGCAATTGCTTCAGCAATCCTTAGTGCTGTTGAATATGGTTTATCATTAATATTTCCTAAATGATGTTTATATCTTTGCATAATCTTAAATCTTGGACTTCCTTGTAAATGAATTATACCATTTAATTCTCTATCTGTGTTTTTTGAGTTACCATTATAATCTAAAATTCTATCATTGCAATATATTGTTTTTTTTGTTAAGTCGCATACTGCGCCAAAGATAATCATTTTTTTATTCATGTCTTCTAAACCTAGACTTATTGAATGGCCTTGTTCATTTTGTATATATTGTGTAGTTCCATCTATAGGGTCTAAAATGAATCTAAATGGGATTTTCCCTCTCATTTGTCCATACTCTTCACCAAGAAAAAAAAATCCAGGAAATCTTTTGATAATTTCATTTTTCAAGAATACTTCTAGATCTTTATCAGCATTAGTTACTTTTGAGCCATCAGATTTTGTAATAATTTCTAAGTTTTGCCTATATTCATTTGCCATTATTGCCATTTGAGGCATAATAGTTAAAATGAAATCTTCAAATTCTACTTTATCCATAATTGATGAGAAATACAATGTTATTTTTAATTATTTGGTAATTGTATTTTAAAAATATTCTTTGAACAAAAACTTTCACTTTAGTCACTCATTTTTACTTAGCTTAGAGACACTTTATGTAAATACATAAAATGATTAGAGATAGGAAATTAGGGATTTGCAACTTTTAATTCTTTTCCAATTGCTGTACTTACTTCAATTACATCACCATGTCTTAAATCTAATGATCTTTGTTCATTACAATCAAAAATGAGTTTGAAATGTTCTCTTTTAGGATAAATTATTATTTTTTTTTCTATATCAAATACTGATGATTTTAAAAAATCATTAGATATCGAATATGGCATAATAATTGAATACCCAATTCCTTTTTCAAAACAAGTACCTCCAGAGCTTTGATAAATTGCCGTGCTTCCATTGGGCGTTGATATTATAATTCCATTGGATTTTATATGGGATATATTGGAGTCTATTTCCAAATTGAAGTGAGAGGTTTTATAGACTCTTGGGTCTGCAATTAAGATTTCATTTATTGCTAGGTATTCGAGTTCTTTATTATTTACTATAGCTATTAGCCTTTGCCAATAATTAATATTTTGATTATTAATTGCATTAGCATAAGCATTTTTAAAATTATTCTTATTTATTGTAGTTAATTTTCCTCTACTTTTTTTAATATCAGTATTTACACCAAAGAAGATTTGGCTTTTTATTTTAGATGCAGCATGAAGAGCAGTACCATCACCACCCAAACTAATAATTGCATCATAATTGCTATAATTCTCTTTTAATATGCCAGAGTCTTTTATTAATTTAAAATTAAGTGAATGTTTTTCCAAGAATTCAAGAATAGATTTTACTGCTTCTTTGTGAATATTGTGACTTTCTTTTAGGTCATCCAATCTTTTTTTAGAAAATATGTTAATATTACCTTCTTTTAGTGTATATTCGTAACTTGTGTATTTCTCTACTACTAATATATTTTTTATAATCATATTATTTTTTTATTTAATTTGTTTAATAAACTTCCTCTTTTGTTATAAGGCATTCTTCAATTATTATTTCATCAACAATGAAAACTCTCTCACCCTTTTCTATATTTTCTTCAAATTTTTTTGTGTAAGGATTTTGTTCAATTGCATATTCTACAATACTTGTAGGAGTAATTTTCAAATCATAAACAAATTTGTTAATACCAATTATCTCCCCATTTTCATATATTTGTTTTTCGTAAGTGATTTTCTCTGTATGTGGCCAGGATTCACTTACTTTTGTTGAACTATCAAAGGGATAATAATATTGAGAATTTCTAGATTTTAGTTTATGAAATCCTCTGTCTTGCATAATTTTAGTTCCATCATTAAAAACAAGATACTCAAGAAAATAATCTAGTTCAAGAGCATCTAAATTATCAGCATTATTCTCATTAAAGTTCAATGTGATTTTTGAAGGAAATAACTCTTTTGCATATTCTACACATTTTGGGTCAAATTCCTTCTCACTTGCTTGAGTTTGCATGCATCCGGATAAAAAAAGTACAAATAGTGCATAAAAAAATAGTAATTTTGCAAATTTCATATCAAGATAATCATATTATTATATATAAATATTGTTTATTATACATTAGTCAGTATTTTTTATTAAATCGATAGCAGTCTTTATTATATTTGAAGATGTAAGATTATATTTATCCAAAAGTTCATAACCATTTCCACTTTGTCCAAAAATATTTTCAACACCTAGTATTTTTAATTTTGCATTGGTTTTTTGACTTACTATCTCAGCTACTGCACTTCCAAGGCCACCTATAACTTGATGCTCTTCTAAAGTAATTATTTTTTTTGTTAAATTTGCATATTTTAATATTGTTTTTTCGTCAAGAGGCTTTATTGTATGCATATTAATTAGTGTTGCATATATTCCTTTCTCTTTTAGTAAATATACTGCATTTAGTGCTATACTTAAACCAATACCAAATGATATTATTGTCAAATCATTTCCTTCACATAGGATATTTGCTTTTCCTATATTAAATTTCGTGTTTTTATTAGTCATGTTAAGTGATTTCTCTCTTGAGAGTCTAATAAAAACTGGGCCTTTATGATTAGCAGATGCATGTACTGCTTTTTTTGATTCTTCATAATCGCAAGGACAAATAACAGTTAAATTGGGCAGACATCTTGTTATTGCTATGTCTTCAAGTGCTTGATGTGTAGCTCCGTCTGGGCCTGTGGTGAGGCCTGCATGACTTCCTACAATTTTTACATTTGCATTTGAATAACAGACACTAACTCTTAATTGGTCCCAATTTCTTCCAGGGTTAAATGCAGCATATGAACAACAAAAAGGTATTTTATTATTAATTGTCATTCCAGAGGCAGCTGAAAGCATGTTTTGCTCAGAGATTCCAAATTCATAAAATCTGTTTTTGTATTTTTTCTCAAATTCTACAAGTTTTAATGACTCTTTCAAATCAGCTGTTAGAGCAACAATGTTTTTGTTTTTTTCTGCTACTTCAAGAAGTCCTTTTCCAAACCCGCTTCGCATAGAATTAAAAATTAATTTTTCATTAAACGAGTATTTTCCTATAATTTCAAGTTTAGTAACTGATATAGGCATTTTATCGAGTTCCTCTTTTTTTAAATATGGAAGTGATTTAGAATAATTACTAATTATGAATTCTTTAATATCATCTTTTGATTTAATATTATTCATTGAATATTTAAGTTCATTTGATGTAATATCAGTGTATTTTACATTTTCTTTGATAGATATGCATTTGCAAATAAATATGTTGTTAAAATCAAGTAATGGAAGTGTTTCAATACCATTATTGTATTGTCCGTGTTTTAGTATTTTTGGAAGCAAATATAATTTATCTTTTTTATGGTTTGTGCTTGATAGGTTGTAGTGAACAAAGTATTTTTTGTTTGGGTCTATTAAAGAGTATAAATTTTCATCAATTCTTATTATGCCGTGAGCTTTTGCATCATTTAGTATTATATTACTTTGTATAAATTGAAGAGTATTATTTATTTGAATTTTTATAATAGTATTATTTTTATTCTCTCTGATAATACTTGGTTTATTATTTATATTATCTTTCATTTGATATTATTTCTCTCTTCTTTAAGTTCTTTAATTGCTTTTTGATATTCTTCATCGTTTGGTGTTTTTCCATGCCATATAAAATTATTTTGCATAAAAGATACACCTTTTCCAGGGATGGTTTTTGCAATTATGACTGTTGGTTTTGATTTTATTTGTTTTGCATGATGTATTGCAGTTTTTATTTGTTTTATATTGTTACCATCAATTTCGATTGATGCTAAGTTAAATGATACTAATTTTTTGTTTAGAGGTTCTAATTTAACTACATCTTTAGTGTTACCGTCAATTTGAATGTTATTTCTGTCAATGATTATAATTAAATTGTCAAGTTTTTCTTTTGCTGCAAACATAAAAGCTTCCCATACTTGGCCTTCCTGCATTTCTCCATCGCCAATAAAGCAGTAAACATAGTTTTTTTTATTATCTCTTTTAAGAGATGCTGCAAGGCCAACAGCTGTTGATATTCCTTGACCTAATGGTCCTGAAGAATTTTCAATTCCTATTCTTGGGTTAATATGAGGATGGCCTTGAAGCAAAGAATTGTATTTTCTTAAATTTAGTAATTCTTCTTTTTTGAAAAAACCTCTATTTGCAAGAGCGGAATACAAGACTGGACATACATGCCCATTTGAGAGGATTACAAAATCTCTTTTAGGACATATAGGGTTTTTAGGGTCAATATTTAAAATATCAAAATATAGTACTGCAAATATATCTGCAAGTCCTAATGCTCCTGCGCTATGACCTGATTTTGCAATATGAAGCATTGTTAAAATATCCTGCCTTAGTGTATTTGCAGTTATTTGCAATTCTTTTGTGTTCATTGATAAAAATTAGTTAATTTATTTTATATATTTTTGTTGTGTTTTATGAATGGAAAGTGGGTTTTATTTGTAGAATCTTCTGAATCTTTTTTTTGGTTTTAAAGAAGGATTGCTTGATTTAAATTCTGCCATATTGATTTTTTTAGGAAGAGCGCAAAGAGATGCAATAGTACATTTAACCTGAAAATATGTATAATCTTGTGGCAGTAATTCTTTTATTTTCTGAAGACTTTCAATTGTTTCATCATTAATTGTATTTAAAATATTTATTTTTATCTTCTCATCTATTATATCATCAACACTGATTAATGATTTTGTGATTAATTCTATTACTTGTCTTTCAACACTTTCTATTTTGAATCCTCTTATAATTGATATTTCTTCTATTGATTTTCCTTCAAGTAGAAGTTTATATGTTGTTTCAAGTGTTTCTGAGAGAGGTTTTTTCTTAGCCTCAACTGCCCATGATGCCCAAGCAGATTTGAAAATGTCAATGTCCATTAAGTATATATGAATTAATTTATTTATATATTTTATTCACTTTTAAGAATTAGAAATTGATGATAAAAGATTTTATCTTAATACTTTGCATTCTTTTGTTCTAAGATTAATTATAGTTGATGGTTTGCCAGTAAGCTTCCCTTCATCTATAAAATAATCAACAAATTTTTCTATATCTTTGTCTAAGTCTTCTAGTTTTTGAATGTGGGGCTCTCCGGAGATATTTACTGATGTTGCAATAAATGCTGAGTTTAGTTTTGTGATAATTTCTGCAAACCATATTTTTGGGATTCTTATTCCATTTTCGTTATCATAAAGATTGACTTCTGGAGAAATATGGGAATTTTTTTTAAATTCAAGAATAAATGTATATTTCCCAGGGAGTTTTTTTAAGTATTCTTCAGCCCATGAATTTATTATATAATTATTTCTTATCCACTCTAGAGATGGTGCTATGATTGCAAGAGGTTTGTTATCTCTTTTTTTTGCTAGTCTGATTTTTTCTATTGCCTCAGAATAATAAGCATCGCAACCTATACCATATACAGTGTCTGTTGGAAATATAAATATTTTACCTTGTTTAATTTCATCAATATAAAAATCTAAATTATTTAATACTTGTTCTTTAGTTATGATTTTCATTTTTTAAATGTCAGATTCAATTGTAATGTAGGGGAGAGGTTTTAAGTTTTTTAGATTGTCGGGAGTAGTTGCTCTATCTTTATCTACAAAACCTTGCAAAGCTATCATTGCACCATTGTCCATTGCGTACTGAAATGGAAAGCTGTCATATTTTGAGTTTCTTGAAGAGCACATTTCTTTTGACATCTGAGTTAGTCTTTTGCTTGCAGCAACTCCACCTACAATTATCATTTCTTTTTTTTTTGTGTATGCCATTGCCCTTTCGCATACTTCCATTACCATTGCAAAACTAGTTTCAGAGAGCGAGTAGCATAAGTCTGGAATTGAGTACTGCCCTGAATCATATTTTGCTTTTAGATTTGAATAAAGTCCTGCAAGTGAAACATTCATTCCTTTAACGGTATATGGAAGTTCTATATACTTTTTTGCATTTAATGCTTCTTTTTCAACTAATGGGCCCCCTGGGAATCCAAGGCCTATAAGTCTTGCAAAACTATCAAATAGATTTCCAAGGCCTATGTCTTCAGTTTCTCCATAAACCTTGTATTTCCCAAATTCATCTTTTGCTATTATTTGAGTGTTTACTCCACTTACATATAAAAACATTGGGTCTTGCATTCCAGTTAACATTTTTCCTATTTCAAGATGAGCTTTTATGTGATTTACTCCCACTATTTTTACATTATATTTTAGGCTTAATGTTTTTGCTACAAGAGCTCCAATTTTTAGAGAGTTTCCAATACCTGGGCCTTGAGAAAATGAGATAAGGTCTAAGTCTTCAAAACTTTTACCTATTGAGATTAGAAATTCTTTTGCTTTAATTACAACTGAGTCAAAATTTGCAGTATGAAAGTCAGAGAGTTTTCTTAAGTCCATACCATTCTCGTCATCTTTAAATTGGATTTTTTCATTGAATAAAATTTCTTTCTTTTTGCAATCTATTATTCCTATACCAAAGGTATGGGCTGTAGACTCTATTCCTAGTACTAACATAATTTTTATAATATTGAATATTTTATAAAGATAATCTTTGATTTTTAATTGTTCTTGGTTGCAATTATTTAAAAGGCAGGAATAGAATTATTCTTCTTCAAGTTGTTTAATTTTTTCTATTCTTCTTTGATGTCTTATTTCATTTGAAAAATCTGTATTTAGAAATGTGTCAATAATTGGTTTGTACTTAGAGCTGTCAAATTCTCTTCCTCGAAGGGTTAAAATATTTGCATCATTGTCTAGTCTTGCCATTTTTGCTGAATATTCATCTGGGGCAAATACTGCCCTTATTTCTTTTATTTTATTTGCTGCAATTTGCATACCAATTCCACTACCACAAATTAAAATACCTTTGGTATTTTTTAGAGTTACTTTATCTGCTACTTTTTTTGCATATTCTGGATAATCAACGGATTTATCATTATATGGGCCTAAATCTTCATATTCTAATTTGCTATTCTCAAGAATTTTTTTTATTTCTTCTTTTGATTTGTAACCTGCATGGTCTGATGCCAAATAAATTTTTTTCATTTTTATTTTACAATAATACCAAGACCTTTGCCGAATTCAGTTTTGTTGATTTTTTCTATGTAGTTTTTTATATTTTCTTTAAAATATTGGGGTTTGCTTTCTTGTATTTTTCCTATAACAAAATACCCTATTGCCATAATTGTCCCAATATTTGCATCTTTTGGCAGAGGAATTTTTAATTTGTCTCCATCAAAATCAGTGTTTTTTTCTCCAAATTCAATGCATAATTCTTTTTCATATGGGACAATAGTTATTGCATGTTTTAATTCTTCAAATGTTTTTACATCTCTTGCCACTCTTCTTGCAAATAGTTCTATAAATTTAACCTCAAAAAGATGATTTGCTATAGAAAAAAATTCAGGTGTTACAAGAAGATATCCATTGTAATTTCCTATTGATTTTGGAATTTTTGGCTCTACATTTTCTTTTATAAAATTGTAAATTTTTTCTGGGTCTTCTTTTGTAAATGCCAATATCCATCCCATATATGTAGATGTGTTATAAGTATATGGTTCTTTGTTTTTCTTTGTTACAATTGTCTTGTTTTCTCCCACAATTTTTTTAGCAGTAGCATTTTGATTACATGTAACAAGGTATGTTTCAATATTTTTTTCTTTAAAATAATTTGCAATAATTACAGCATGCTTTTCACCTGATGCAGAAAAAATTATAGCTCCATCACTTTCCCTGCTTGCTGCTTCTTTGTAGTTGTTTTCATCTGCAAATATAGCATCTTTATTAGAGAATAATATTTCAGATGTTACTTTTGCATTCCCTGAACCCACGATTATTGGCTTTTTAAAATTTGGGAAATTAATTTGTGGTATCTTTTCTTTTGAAAAGAGTTCTAATGCTCCCATTATAGTTTCACTTAAAGATGGCAGAGAGTTTTCATCAAATTCATTCATTATTTTAAGATAATTGTAATTTTCCATAAATTATTTTGAATTTAATTTGTATATAAAATTTTGCTTTGAGAATATTAAATTCATTAAGTTAAATTAGAAAAAGATTTATTATGTGATTATTTTATATGAGCCGGCTACCCGAAAAGCGTCGTCCACTCCGCACCTTCTCAGCACCCTTAGACAGGCTTAGTGCTGCTTGGTTCCCCATCTGACACGGTTTGCCTGAAAAAAAGCCAGAAAAGACAGAGATTCTACCTTATCTTTTCGGACCAGCTCAAATAAAAATAAAGAATGTTCTTTTTATAAAAGTTGTTGTACTTTTGATATTAAAGAATAATTAAAAAACTAATTTGTTGTTTGGTTTGTTTCGTCTTTAACTAATAAATCTTTTATTGTGTCAACTGGAAGTATCCTTACAAATTTAAATGATAATCTTTCAGGATAAACATTTAATTCTTTATCTTTAAATAATTTAATCATCTCAATTATAGAGTCTTTATCATCAAGACTTTCATATACAGCATAAATTAATAGGATTTCATTTAGATTGATTTTCATTCTTGATAGGTCTTCTTGAACTGAACCTTCAATTGATTTTTTAGCTATTTCAGCAGTTGTTCCATCAAGTTCGTTGTTTGCAACTAAAAATTCTGCAAACTGGCCAACATCGTTTGTTGTAAGCAATGTTAATATTTGCTCTTTTGTAAGAGTAATATCCAATCCTTCAACATCTTCAAAAGCTTCTGATTCAATAGAATTAAATGAGTATTCGTTCTGAGTTAATGTTTTTTCAAAAGCTTCTTTTGTGAAAACAGCTGCAAATATCCCATCATTTCCATTAATCTTTTTTACATCCAATTCAATCAAATCATCACTAGAAATTCCAGAGATTTCTTCTATTTGAGGTGTTTGATTTTTTATAGGCATATTTATTCCAAATACATATTCATCATTATCACTATAGAGTAATTTGAAATCGAAATCTCTATCGGATGTTAGATAATTGTAATCTAAATAAACAATACCAAATATTCCACCAACTATTAAAACTGCAAGTAATATTACAGTTAAAATCGCAGTTACTATCTTTTTGATAAATTTGAATATTAGCAAAGTCACTACCAAAAAGCCTATTATTAACAATAATAAAGTCATGTCCATAAATTGATTTAGTTTTTTTCATTTATAATGGTTTCTAGTCTTTGTATAGTATTGAGAAAGATTTGAGTATGGAAAAGTTATGTTTAAAAAATTGATGCTTAAGTCTTTGGAATTTTTGGTCATTTTTCTAGCAGGATAGATAATTTAAATTTAATTATTTATTAGAAACTAGTATTTGTTAGTTAAAGGAAATGAGTATTTATTATTTATAAGAAACCTGTGCCAGACCAGTCTCCTCTTGGCTGGCCTTGCTGGGGTGGAATATGTCTGAAAGTGTTATAGCTCATCCCATATTGGGAGTATATTGGTCTGTTGTTGTATTCACGCCTTACAGACACCCAGTCAGAGACATTAGTTCCAGTTGTAAAGTTTCCTTCTGGTCCCCTGTATGAGTCTGCCATTAATGTTGGATTGAATATTTCAAGTGCATTTAACAAATGCATGTTAGAATCTGCACCCCTTCCCCCTGCCTCCACAATTAGCGGCTCTTTAATTCCAGCTTTTCTAAGTTTTTCCCTCATGTCATGTATGTCAAGGACACCTTGACCCAATAAATTATGGTCGTCGTCTTTTGCCTGAGTATCATTGAAGTGCACATGTTTTATTAGTCCTTCTTTTGCCATATCGTATGCTTGGTTGTTTAACCATTTATTGAATTCTTCAAGTCTCTGCTCATCGCTTTCGTTTGGTTTTCTTCTAAAGTGCTTTAGCCAAACTGCTGCATGGGCATTGTCAAATGTTCCTGCAAGATGTCTTTTTGCTAATTCTTTTGCTGATGTCTCATCTAATTTTCTGCCATGCAAGACTTCTTTTTCATATTTTTCTCTCAATCTTTTATATTCTGGTTCATCACTTAGTATTTTTTTGATAAATTCTTCTTGACCTATTCTCATTACTGCTTTGAATTCTTCAAGAGATGTTAATGAACCATATCCTGGGAGCATATTTTCAGGTGCTAAATAAAGTGGTTTTTCAATTAGGTCAATGTCTGAGTAGTCTTTAACTCCCACCCAATTTCTTTTTTTATATTTTAGTGACTGAATTTTAGAGTTAAGTATGTCTTTTTTGGTTTGATTACTAGTTGAATCATATTCTTTTTGAAGAGATTGAATTTGGTCGTTTAATTCTTTAAGTTTTTGTGGCGCAATTTTTGACTTTTCATACATTGACAATTGGTAATCAAGAGCTTTTATTCCAAGGTGGGCCATTGCTGAAGTATTTTTCTCAAAACTTACATCAGTTAGAGCACGAACATTGTTTTTTTGTTTTTCTATTTCTTTTCTTCTTTGATTAATTTGTGATATTGTTTCGTGATAATTTCTTAGTTCTGAATAATTCATTTGACCTATTTGATATATTAGTTGTTCTATTTCACGATTTCTCATAAATAAATCTTGCCTTATAGCATCTTTTGCAGCAAGTCCCACTTCACTTTCATCTATAGAATCAATCTTTTTTAAAATTGTTCTTTGTTCTTCTTCTAATTTCTTTATCTTTTCAAGTTCTTCTCGATGAAGGTCGTATTTTATATTTAAATTTTTTTTTTGCAAATCCATCATCTCAACTTGTGTTTCAAGAAATTTCTGGTGAAATTCTTTGTCTGCTTGAGCCTGCATCCAGTTGTTTTCTTTTAAAACCTTACCATAGGTAATTAATAATTTGCTTTTTATATTTTCAAATTCTTCATTTGACAAGACATTTTTGAATTCTTTTGGCAAGGAATTAGAAAAAATAGCTTGTGCTTTTTGAAAACTTTCTAAATCCAGTTTGTCTCCAACATGAATACCTATTTGAGTTAGTTTGTTTTTTTCCGTGTCAGATAATATATATTTATTTGATTTTCCACTAAGAATATCAATGTCAACTAATTCTTGACTTCTTTGAGTCTGTTCAATTTTATCACCAACCATTACAAGAGGATTCCTGTCTGGGGCTAGTCTTTGCTTTTCTACATATTTGTCCATATAATAATATTCCCATGGTTCACGGCCTTCTTTTGAATTATTTGCCATATTAACAAAACTTTGATATTTCTGAGGAGAATAGTTTTCAGAAGTTTTATCTAGAAGAGACCTGAATTCTTCTTTTACTTCTTTTTCATTTTCAGGATTATTTACAAACTTTCTTTTCAGATAATTAGGATCGAAATATTCTTTCTGGATTTTGTCATATTCACTCTTATTTGTTTTTTTTAACCATTCAAGATATGATTTTGAAAGATTTAGTTCTCCTCTGTCTGTAGAGATAGGGTCTCCTTGTATATGAAATACAACAGCCCCACTTTTTGCGGTCTCAGAGGCAAATTTAATTGTTTCATCAATTTCTTTCATAGCATTTAGCCTATTTGATTCATCAAAACCACCTTGAGAAATTCCAGAAAATGATGTAACATCAAATGTTCCATGAACGCTTAGAGTTTGCTTGTTTAATTTTGCTAGTTGCATTATTGTTCTTCTTTGCTCAAAACCATATTTATCTGGAACATCTTGGACATTGAACTGACCTTTTCCCGTACTTGCAAGATGAAGTTCAACATGCTTTACTCCCTGCCTTACTTTGGCTTGAAGTTCCTGAAGTTGATTTCCACCAGGTTTTGTTGTTGTTCCAAATGAGCCTAAGGACTCTCTAAAAATTTTAGGGTCGTATTGATCAGAGTCCATAGAATAACTATTTTTTACCATAATTATTAATAGAATAATTAAATATATAAAATTTTGCAAGAATTGTTTGATGAAATGTACTAAAATTAAACAAATATAATTTTATTTTTGATTTATATTCATTTTAATTTGATGATGAGAATAATTATTATTATTATACTAAAATAGAATAAGTGCAAAAAATTGTAGAATACAATAATTATTATTTTATTGTTAAACTATTAAATTTATAATTTGTGAATTCTTAGAATTAAATAAATGAGAATTATTGATTATTAAATTTATAATCTGTGTTTTCTCTGATATTCAGCACCTTCTTTTTTAAGATGGGATGCAGCTTTAAATTCTTTTGTAATTTTTGAAATCCTTGATACTTTCTGAACTCTTGTAATTGTTGTCAATTTAGCTAGTCTGCTTAATTTAACAATTTCAAAAGCAGCTCCAGTGTTTAATATAAGAGAAAATGGAATTGTAGCTAGAACATCAAGCCAACAATGAGCCATAAAGTCTTTAAATCCATTATGCTGCCTCCACAATCTTGCAAGGTCTATAGCAAATATGATAAATACTACAATGTTAATATATTGAAATATTTTATTTACTTCACTAATTATTAAATCTGTTTTACCAGACTCAGCAACTAATTCCAAAATCAAGAAAATTGTTACTGCAAAAACTGCCAAGAATACTAGGAAGTCAAGTATTCTATCCCATTTGGATTTTTCTTCAACGAAATATTCTTCCATAATATTATTTTATTAAATCATCTAAATTTATATGTTGCTAACCACTGAATAATGGAGACTATAATTGAAAGACAAGAGATAGCATAATATTGATTAGCAAAAAAAGTCTAGAGAACAAAGAATAATTATTAGAATTAAATTAGATTAAATTGATAGTAAAATTGAGATTAATATACCCCATCCCTTATTAATTCAATACAAGATACGTCTTTTCCTATTCTGTGGGGATTTACCAGATAAACAAATTTTGGGAAGTTGTAAGCTTCTAACATACAATGGTCTAGAAGCAAATTATAGTATTGTTCTGTAACAATTGTACTTGTAAAATTTGTCAAATTGTATAGAGTAAAATTATACAAGTTTATATTTCTATTATAGTAATCATAAAAAGTTTTTGCAGAATATGAAATGTTTTCTAGATATGCAGGGTCGTTGTATCCAAAATAATTAGGATTTATCATATGCATATAATTACAACAACCTTTGCTAACTGAGTTGAAATTATTATAACTTTGAATTATTTCGCTTTTTGATAAACTTTTGTTGTAGAATTTAACTTCATCTATTAAACCTGAAAAATAATCTCCTCCAAAATCCCAACTAATATTAACCGAATTGATAGTTCCTATTTCATTTGCCGGTCCAATAATTTCTATATCAACTAATTTTGAATTCTTATAAAGATAAGCAGTGTTTCCTTCATATTTTACTATAAAATTATTCCACTTGTTTTCTGTAATATTGTATGTTAAATTTACAGCAGGATTTCCCCAGTCTGTTATAAACTTGTCAGCAATAACATATGATCTCAAATTAGAATTAGAACCATCGATATATAATAATCCTTTTGATGATGGCGAAAATAGTTGGTTTGCCTTAAACCAAAGGTCTATTGAATAGTCCTGCATGCTGTATGAATTTTCTGGTAAAATAAATATTTTATCATCAATACTATCAAAACTTATTGCTTTTCCATATAACGAGTCTACTATATCAATTAACACCCCGTCTTTTTCATAATAAATGTTTGAGATTACTGAGTCAGGTGCCACTACAGAGTAAATTGCAACTTCATCTAATCTTCCGTCAAAGTCTTGAGAATGTGTAAAGTCACTTCCAAAAAAGATGTTTTGGGTTGGCGATTCAAAATTTGCAAATGGCAATATTTGAGTAAACGTATCTAATATCCCATCGATGTATATTTTAACAAATCCATTATTTCCATCTATTGTAAATGCTACTTGAGTCCATGAGTTTAATGAAATATTACCATTACTGTTTATTTGTGATGCAACCCCACCGTTGTGGGTTCCCAATTTAAGAAATAATGTAGAATTTGAGTCTTGAAATGATAATTCTATCAAATTATTTCCAGAACCATATGAAAAAAGAGTTGAGGGATTTACACCTTCTGTCAGACTTCTTGCATTAAACCACATTACAATAGTTATTTCATCTGTAAACGAAAGGTCAAGAGCTGAACTTTGTAATTCAATATAATCTGCATTGCCATCAAAATCACAATAATTACCAGATATCGTCGACTTGCCAGTACAATTAACATCATTTACTATTGTTGCATCTCTTGAGTAAGATGATATATCATATAGGTCAGTTCCGTTAATTTCTGAGAAATCAAAAGTATACAACAGCATTGTGTTTCCATTATGAATTCCTGATTCATGATATCCAGATGAATCTAAGATTCCCCCATTTAAGTCGTAATCAAAACTCCAAAAACCAACAACATCTCCATATGAGCTAAGCGTGAGATTTAGTAGCTTAGATAAAAAACTATTTCCAAGTGTGTATCTTAGATTCTCTTGATAATATGAAGTAGAGTAAAATTCTCTCAATGTTTCATTATACAAATCAAGTGTCCAGTTAACATTACTTGTATAAAATTCAACAGGCCTTATTGGAATTTTTTCATTCTCGATTATTAAAAAATCTGGGTCATTTAATTCAATTATAGGAACTGAAACAGTGAAATCTTCCTCAAAAGACCATGAACTAATATTATCAAGAGTTGTAATATTGTATAATGCCATAGTTTGCAGAGAAATGTAATATAGGTTTTCTTCAAATATATTCATTGCAACTATTTCCATACTCATATTGCCTTTAAAATTATAATAAAAAATATCATTATATTGATTTAAGAAATAGGTTATTGTTTTATTTTCTAAGGAAATAATTTGAACTCCATTGAAGCTACCATATACTATTCCTTCAAAAATTAAATCATTTAATAATGAATGATTTTTATCAAGTGTTAAGAGTAATGTTCTGTTATTGAGCAATGCATTTAAAGTAGAATAAAGGGAGAATGATAAGGCATCTGGAATATATACATCTTTTGCATATTTTAATTCACTATTTAAAAAATTTATTCTTGAGTCTTCATAAACATCCCCTTTAGTAAAATCACCACCAAATAATTTGAAACTACCATAACCTATTAATAAGATAGATAACAAAACAGCAATTGTGGAAAATACAAATCCATTTTTTTTTCTAATTATGACCATATTTCAATCCTAAATGTATAAGGCCCAAAAATGTCTGTCTCATTGTAGAAACCTATAACTGTTCTTTTAAGAGAACTTGCTATCTCAGATTCATTATAAGCAATATTAGTTGATTGCATTTCATAAAGCCTTATTACATCTGTTCCATTTTCCATTGTGATATTGTAATTTAAATTTACTTTTAAATAACCATTGGCAAAAACATCACTTAAGTTTATGGCATCACCGAGCATTCCCCTATAGTGAAATTCAGCAATTTGCTGAGCTATAGTGTTTTTAATATTAACTATCTTTTTATCGACGAACATTCTTCTTATTCTTTCATCATTTAATGTATTAATTTCTGTTTGAGTTAAAGAGTTGATTAACTCTGAGTTTATTGCAAACAAATCCTGATTATCTTTTTTAAATGAGAAATTAGAAAGAATTAATACTATAGTAATTACTAATATGACTATTGATAAAATCAAGTCAAATAAAAATATTTGGGATTTATTTTTTTTCATATTAATATTATATTTATTTGCAAGCTACACCATTTACGATAATTTTATCTGAACCAATACAGTTAATATTTTTTTCTGAATCAACTTTAACAAGATTACCTTCTTTCTCAAATACTATTGCAAAATCGTTTTTAATATTTAATTGCTGTTTGATTTCATCATGTGATAATGCAAGAAGCTTATCAACATTTACATTGCTGTTTTCATCAATGATATTATCTTTTTTCAAAGAATCATATATTACTTTTGATTCAACAGTTGCTTCTTTAGATATCTTGTCTACAGTATTCTCATTTTCTTTATTAATTTGATTTAATACCAAAAACAAAGCACCAAATAATATTATTACTATTACAACCAATATGTCTGCTGAAAGTGTCTGTCCTTTTTTGTTTTTTTTTATATTTGCCATTTTTAATTACTGCATGAGTATATGTTCATATTTACCAATTCATTGTCAATCATAACAGAGTATTTTTTTACTACAACATTTTTACAATCTCCAGTCGATTCAACTTTTAATTTTTCTGCACTAAATACTTTTTTTCTGTAATTGTCCCATGGAAAAATACATTGCATTTCATGAGTTGCATTGTATTGAACCCAACTTCCTAATAATGAACCATCACATAATGGGTCAACATTTGCACATTCCCTGATTTTCTCTGAGCATCCAGAGTATACTCTATTATCAAGTTTACTTGTACAATCGGAATTACAATCGTAATTATCAACATTTTCCCAAAGTCTAATCCATACTGAAACATTGTATTTGTTTGTACCATCAAAAGTAGCATCACAGTCACTAACATGACCATTTACGAAATCATTAGTTCTATAAAGGCATTCATAACCTTTTCTTTCGTAAAAGTCCGCAAGTTTTTTATCAGCAGTATAGAAAACATCCATTCTTGAAAATTGTTCTGAGAAATATACACAAGATGAATTGTAATGATGAGCAGGATTAAATTCGTAAGATGCTCTTGCATTGGAGTCATTTGTAAACGAGATAATTCTTTCATAATCAGCAGGACAAACATCACCAGCTATTGCTGTGAAATCAACAACACCTGTTTTTGGTACGCAACATAGAACTCTTGAATATTTTTGTTGCTCAGGTGTAAAACCTGAGAATAATTGTGTATTTGAACTTATCACCAATCCTGATGCATCAAAGGAATCTTCATGTGCGTACAAAACAATATTGTTTTGAGAACATGTACCATCATCTGGCACCCAGTTGCAAGATATAGAGTTGCTATCAAGACTACCTGAGACCGCAAATGTTGTTATAATAAACATAAGTCCGGCCAATATAATTTTTTTTATCATTTATATTAAAATTAGTAATTATTTATATATAACTTTGTCACTACTGAAATTTGGCAAATTTAAGGGCGAAAAAGAGCGATTATTTTGTTAATGAACTTGGACAAATTTTATTATAGTCACAAAATCTACAGGCAAAATCGTTAGGTGTTGGGTTAAAATCTTTTTGTTCAATTCTTGATATGTTGAAAAGCAATTCTTTTATTATATTATCAAAGTTCATTTTAGCAGTTTCTATCTCTACAATATTGTCATGGATTAAATACCATAGTGAACATTTTATAGGTTTTAAACCTTTAGTATTATTGAATGCCAATGCGTATATCCCCAGTTGTAAATTTGATATTAAACTTGAGGGCGTTTCCATTTTGTTTGAAGTTTTGTAATCTATTATTTCATAACCTTGATTTGTTTTATCTATTCTGTCAATAATCCCTTGGATTTTTTTCCCTGAGATTTCAATGTTGAATCGTTTTTCTCTTTCTATAGTTTTTCTTTCATTTTTCATTAATTCTTTTTGCTTTTTAATTGCATTTCTTAGAGAGTTTAATCCTTTATCAAAATATTCCCTTTCTTCTTTATGATTTATATATCCTTTTGATATCCAAAATTTCTCAAGCATAGATGCTGCTTTGCTGTATAGAATTTCGTTGCTAAAATCATTTTCTTCAATTATAGGGATTAAGTATTCCATAACTGAATGCATTGAAGTTCCAAAATCGAAATAACATTTTGGTTCTGTTTGAATACGACAAATGTATTGATAGTAGTATTTTTTAGGGCATGCTTGATATGTTTGAATTTGTGATACTGAGTAAATATTTTCTAATAAATTTATTTCATTTAATTTATTGTCATTATGTATTAAAGCTAGATTTTTATATTGGTCAAGTTCAGATTGAAAATTACTATCTGAGTAGAGAGAAAGTGTTCTTTTTCCATTTAATGCTGAAATAATGTCTATCTTTTTTTTTGCTTTTTCATAATTATTTTCTTCAAGTAATGAAATTATCTCAGATATAATTTTTGATTTAGCAAAATCCGAGGAATTTCTTGATAAGTAATCACTTTTAATGTGAATATCTTTAGTTTCTGAAATTTTTAATTTTCCTAATAGTTTTATATATTGATTATTTTCATAATGCTCATTCTTTGAGCAAGAAATTATCTCAAAATCTACTTTAGCTTTACTTTTCCAATACAATAACATTTCTTCTTCTCTTTCATACCAAGATTTTCTATTTAATGCGAATTGGTTTGAAAAATTATCAATTTTATATGTTTGAGGGAATGAGTTTGCTGATGCATCATAAATTATTACTAAGTCATAGAATAGAGAATTTTGATTCTCAGCAAGAAACAAATCAATATTTGCATTCATTAAATTTTGAGTATTTTTAATATAAAATGTTTTAAGACTTTGCGTATATCTCAAGAAATCATCAATTGATGCTTTTGAAAAAATATTTGCATAATTTACAGCTAATGATTCAAAATTAGAGATATTTATTAATAATTGAGAATTAATAGTTTGTAGTTGAGAATGATAGTTCTCAAATTCGTTAATAATTATTGAAATTGTTTTTATTAATGAATTGGCATATTGAGATTTATTTTTAATATTTACAATTTTACTTTTTGCAAATTTTAATAAATCATCATCAGGAATGTAATCAGAATTAATTAATATCTCAAATATAGATTTTTCTTTCATTTTAGATTTTCTAAATAAATTTCTTTTAACATCATTTGATATACCAAGATAATCTAAATATTTGTACAAACTTATATCAGAATTTTTAGGTTCACTTATAATGTTTAGACAATTTTCTAAAAAACTAATTTCTGGAGAATTTAGGAAGTCAGGTTTTAAAAAAGAGTTATGTTCTAATTTGAATTCATTAAGAATTGATGAAAGCTTTAACAAATTTGACTGATTTCTACATACAATTGCCATAGAAATATTAATATAATTATTATTAATAGTAGTAGAATATTTTGCAATTTTTGATAAGATATAATTTAACTTTTCTTTTTCATAATTATATTTTAAATGCGTAATTTTTGCTTCATTATGAATTTCATTTTCTAGTATTATATGTTTAATTTTGTTTTTACTAATTTTCTTTTCAATGAATTCTAATTTTTGCTGCGCGTTTGATAAGTTCTGAAAATTCATGAAATCACCAGAAATAATTAAATTTACATTTAGAGATAAAATTAAAAGGAGATTTAATTGATAATTATTATAATTTTGTGAGTTTGTCGATATTAAAAATTTGAAATTATTTCTAATTTTTTCAATCTCATTTGATTTATCTGTTTCAAGTATATTTATTGTCTGTTCATAAATATCATAAATATCTAATAAGTTATTTTCTTTTTTATACAATTCATATTTAGCTAAAAAATTAATCATATCAGTTTTTTCTTCAATAGAATTAAAATTTACAGAATGAATTGAATTTATGCTTATTCCATTATTTTTAAGTATTTGAAATTGAGTTAGAATTGAATTGGCTATTTTTGCATTGTTGTTTTTTATTTCAACTGATTTTAGATTGAAGATTTCAAGATTTGAATAAATGAATGAGTATATAATCTTTTCATCAATTAATTTTGGGTCTTTATCAATTTTTGATATTTTGTTTTCAAGTTTAAAGAAAATATGTTTTGCATATTCATCAAGAGAACTTTGAGGAATAATCTTTCCATTTGCGCTTTTTATTTTTTCTTTAATGTTATAGCATGACTTTGAGTCATCACATAAAATTAATATTTCGTCTTGGGAGATTTGTTTTTTCTCTATTAAACTGCATAGATATTTTATGATTTTGTTTTCTGCTAGTTCAGAGTTATTTGTGTTTAGAAGATTTGTATTTATATAATTGTCAAATAGAAAATCTTCTTTTTTGCCATCCATATTAAAAAAATTAAAATTAACTTTATAAAGTTTAGTTGAGAAGTTTATACTAAGTTAAAATGAAAATAAAACTTTTTTTAAATAAGGATATAAATGAAAATGCAAATATTTTTTTTAGCAAAGCAAAAAAATTAAAAGCTAAATTGACTGGACTTGATAAAGCTATATTGATGACTAAAAATGAATTAGAAAATTTTGAAAAGAAAAAGATAGATTTTTTGGAAAAAAGAAAAGTAGAAGAGAAAATTAAAGTTCATAGAAAACCTATATGGTATGAAAAATTTAGACATACTTTTACTTCAAATGAATTTTTATGTGTTTGCGGCAAGGATGCTGGTTCTAATGAGATATTGATAAAGAAACATATGGAAGAAGGAGATATAGTTCTTCATACAGAAGCTGCCGGAAGTCCATTTTGTCTTATGAAAAATGCTAGAGATAAAGCTGATAAGAGAGATATTGAAGAGGCGGGAGAGTTCTTAAGTTGTTTTTCAAAGCAATGGTCTACAGGATATGGTACTGCTGATGCTTTCTGGGTCTTTCCTGAACAGATATCAAAAACTCCACAGAGTGGAGAGTATATCTCAAGAGGGTCTTTTATGGTTAGAGGAAAAAAAAATGAAATAAAAAATGTCAGGCTTAGAATATGTTTTGGGATTGCTATTGAAAAAGTTGAGACTGATGATGGCATTTTAGATATTGAAATACCTTTTAGTGGTTCTGAAGAGAGTTGCTTAAAGAGATGCAGGGACAGATTTGTTAAGATTGAACCTGGACAGAATAATTATAAAAGTCTTACAAAGGAACTAAAAAAAAGACTTAAAGTGTCAGTTATTGATGATTTGCCAAAGTATGTGCCCAATAATGCAAAAATATTGAAAAAATAAGTTTTATTCTTGTATTTTTACATGTAGAGGTCTGTCGTATGTTACAACTGCTTTGCTTTTCATGTTGCTAAAAGGCCCTTCTGCTATTTCTGCTGTGTTTGCAATAATTTGAGCTATTTTGTCAAGTGCTTCATTTGGTGTTCTAACCCAAGTTTGACAGTTGAGTAAATAATAACTTCTATTTTTGTTCCAAAATA
>CAYLKB010000008.1:0-22772 GCA_964384165.1 uncultured Methanosarcinales archaeon | reverse complement strand
TGGCACAATCTTTTTTGGATTGGGAAAAAAGTTTAAGACTTTTGTCCCACAGCCGGACGAATGGAAGAATATAAATTCATAAAAATTATGTTTTTGTCGCAATGTTATGTCATACAGATATTTAAATAATCTATATAATTACTTTATAATTTCAAATAAACATTATATTGCAAAAAAGCTCAAAAAAATGAACATGTCTTTAATAGAACTTGTAAAAGCATACAAACAAGAACCCGAAATATTTATGTCTGAAGACCCAGATGTATATAAGCCTTGGAGACTTCCAACAATGATTAATTACCTTACAATTGAGAGTGAAGGTTATAGTCCAATAGATAGATGTCAAAGTGAAGAACAAAAACTTGATATACAAATGAGACTTCTTGACATTTTAGAACCTACAAATCCTGGAGAAGACCCAAAGATAAAACAATATAGTTCAGAATCTGTTGAAGCAATATTAAAAGTCGGTGATAATATGGCAAGATATATATGTCTCAATAGATGTCCAGAAAGAACTAGGTGCGCTCAGGCAAGAAATCTTGGGTGGGTAAACACTGATATTATATACCCTGCTGGATTTAAATTAGGTGATATTAAAGTTTATTTAGAACCTGTTAATAATTCAAAATTAGTTGAGATTCATAGAGTTCATTAAATTAAGCAAAAATATTTTTTTCAAGAAATTCTTTAGAAACTAGTTTGTAGCAAGATAGTTTAAAATTTATACTTTCTATATCAAGAGACCCAATATTAGTTCTTCTAAGATTAACTACTTCATACCCAGACAACTCAAACATTCTTCTAATTTGTCTTTTCCTGCCTTCAGATATAACAACGTTATATTTTTTTCCCTCAATATTTTCTATTAAGCATTTCTTTAATTTATAATCATCAATTATAATACCTGTCTCAATTTTTTTTCTATCAATTTCTGATAATTTTCTATTAAGAAAAACTAAATAATGCTTATTAATTTTTTTTGAAGGATGAATAATGCTTTGAGCAAAATCTCCATCATTAGTAATAATTATTAGTCCTGTTGTATCTTTATCGAGTCTGCCTACTGAAAACAAATTATTCTCAAAATCTTTTTTTAATATCAAATCATAAATAGTTTTCTTATTGAACTTATCAGATTTGGAGCAAACATAACCTTTTGGTTTGTCCATGACAATATAGATTTTCTTATTACTTGATTCTATTTTAATAATTTTGCCATCAACAACAATCATATCATTAATTGAGCATTTATCTCCAATATTAGCTATTTTTCCATTAACTTTTACTTTGCCTGAAATAATTAGCTCTTCTGCTTTTCTTCTAGAACAATATCCTGACAATGCAATAAATTTTTGAATTCTATTCAAATCTTCCATTTAACTTTACTTATTTAAATTTAAATATAGTTCCTCTCTTTAAAATAAAGTTCCTGGCATATTTAAGTCTAAGCTCTGAACTTGAAAATATTTCATACAAAGAATCACCTTTTTTCACATAGTCTCCATTTTTTTTATACATTATAAGACCTGCTGACTTATCAGTAGGAGCTCCTAAAATAAAAGCAAGATTTGAGAGTTTTCTATTATCAGAACTTATCACATTGCCATCAACAGGCGATTTAATAACGTGAGAATATCTTCCTCTTTCAATTTTATCACATCTTCCCTGTGCTTTTACAATATCTTCAAACTTTTTTAATGCCCTACCACTCTCTAATATGTCCTTTGCTAGAGTATATCCTGAACCTTTTTTAGTAAAACCTGCCATCTCAAATATCTCAGCAGATAACATTAAGCATTTTTCCTTAAATTTATAATCTTCCTTTCCTTCACATTTCAAAACTTCCATCACTTCTTCTGCTTCATATAAAGGCCCAATTCCTCTACCAATAGGACTATTGCCATTTGTAATTACAACTTTTACTTTAAGTCCAATAATTTTTCCAGTATTTACAAACAATTTTTCTAGTCTGCATGCCTGTTCATGTGTTTTAACTTTTGCACTCTCGCCAACAGGAATATCAATTAAAACATGAGTTGAACCAGCACTCTTTTTTCTTGCAAGAATTCCTGCTACCATTATGCCAGTTGAATCAATATCTAAAGGGTGTTCGACTTGAACAAGTACTTCTTCAGCAGGACTTAGTCCAAGATTACTCCCACTAACTATAGCACCATTGCACTCACTTACAACTTTGTGCAATCTATCAAGTGATATATCAACATTTGCAAAAACCTCCATTGTATCTGCAGTCCCAGCTGGTGATGTAATAGACCTTGAAGATGACTTTGGAATTTTAAGTCCAGCAGCAGCAATTATTGGGACAATAACCATTGTAGTTCTATTACCTGGTACTCCTCCTATGCAATGCTTATCAACAACAACTTCTGATTCTTTTGTTTGAAAATCCATAATTTTCCCAACTTTAATCATTGCCTTGCACAGACTTGCAACCTCTGACTCTGTAAGCTCAGATGCAGTACATGCAAGTACAAAATAAGTAGTCTCTATGCCTGAAAAATTATTCTCGGCAATATCTTTTATTATATCAAAATACTCACTATCACTTAGAATTTCTCCTTTGAACTTTCTCTTAACAAATTCAAGTGAATGTGGTTTTTTTGCAGGGATAATATTTATTCTATCTCTTTTTGAAGTAATCTCTAGTTTTTCATAAGCATGTTCAAAAAGTCCAATTTCGCCATTTTCAAGTTCACACTTTAAATCATTTTTTCTATGACTCTCTGCAATTTCCAATACACATATAATTGATTTTTTTGTACTAATACATGAGACTTCAACTCTTTCCCTAGAAAATATTCCAAGCTCTTTTGCATCATCATAATTTATAAGAGCAACAAGTTCATACCCAGCATCAATATCAACTTTCTTTGGAACAAACATAATTTAATTCAAAGAAACTCATTTAAAATATCTCATAATTACTATCAAGTGCGTATTACAAAGCAATATTGAATTAAGAAAGATTTATAATACATTTAAAATTTATTTCTAATATTCTAAATCAACATCAGTCCCGTAGTGTAGTGGACTATCATCTCGGACTCTGGATCCGGGGACCCCAGTTCGAATCTGGGCGGGACTATTAGATATTGGGGATAAGAGATTAGAGCTTAGATACAAAACATAACAACCCCCACTCAAAAATTATTAGAATTAAAAAGACTTCCTTTTTGGTCTCTTTGCTTTATACTCACTTCTTACTTCAACAATTTCAAACTCAGGCAAATCCATATTATTAACATAAATATCATATTTACCAAGTACTTCAATAAAGTTTTTTTCATCATTTTCTGAAAGCAAATTTATAACTTTTCCCTTTGAATTAGCCCTTGCCGACCTTCCAGCTCTATGTACATATTTTTCAGGAAACTTTGAAATATTATAATTGTAAATATGTGTAATATTTGCAATGTCTATTCCTCTTGCAACAATATCTGTACATATTAAAACATCAAACTTTTCATTCTCAAAATCACTAATAATTTTATTTCTTTTTCCCTGACTCATATCACCATATAACATTTTAATTTCAATCCCTTTGATTTTCAAATTATTATAAAGAAAATCAACCGTATCCTGTCTATTTGCAAAAATCATACTAAGTCCTGCCCTCTCATTTTGTAATAAATGTGATAATAAAGATAGTTTTTTATCAGATTCAATTAAATAAGAATAATGCTTTAGGCTTTTTGGTAAATCCTCTTTTTGAATAGAAACCAATTTAGGATTATACATGATTTTTTTTAGCAATAAAAAGATTTCTTTTGATATAGTTGCTGACAAAACTATAGTTTGCTTTTTCTTAGGAGTAGTCTCTAGGATATAACTTATCTCTTTCAGAAACTGCTTTTGTACCATGCTATCAACTTCATCTAGAACTACAATTTTTAAATGTCCAAGTTGAAATATTTCCTGTTCAACATAATCAGATATTCTTCCTGGAGTACCAACTAAAATATCAACTTCCTTAGGGTTACTAATTTGTTCTTTTATTGACCCTCCACCATAAGAGACCATAATATTTAATTTTTTATGTTCAGCAAATACCTTTAACAAATCACCAACTTGTCTTGCAAGTTCTCTAGTCGGCACCAAAACTAAACCTTGAAGCCCATCTCCTTTAACACATTTTTTAACTAATTGAATAATATATGGTAAAGTTTTACCTGAACCTGTAGCTGCAGTTACAACAACATCCTTTCCTGCAAATATATATGGGATAGCTTTCTTTTGAATTTTTGTCGGCTCAATAAAACCTAACCTTTCAATAACATTAAGAATTTCTCCATCAATTTCTAAATAAGCAAAATTATTTTTCATATTATAATAAATCTTATATTCTTTATAAACTAAGTATACACAATTAATTATTTATCAATCAATTCAGAGACTTTCTCCACAATCTCCTTTGCAACTTCATCTTCAGACTTAGAACCATCAACAATTATAATTTTCCTGCCATCTCTTCTCTTAAGCTCCTCAGCACAATAGAGCAGATTTTCACGTACTTTTTCCTGTAATTCCTTATTCTCAAAACACTCTCTTTTAGATTTTCTTCCTGAAATTCTCTCCATAGCAGTATCAACATCCAAATCAACAATAATAGTAATATCAGCAATCAAACATCCACTATCCTTAAAATATTCATGCATATTATATATCTTATCAAACTTAAGTCCTTGTCCCATCTGATATGACATAGTTGACAAATCATATCTAGAACATATCACATGAGAATGAAGTAAAATATCCCGAATAACTTTAGAATGCTCTTTTCTATCTTCAACAAAGAGCTTTGCAGCCTCCTCTCCAGTAACTTCTCTCTCCCTGATTATCTCAGATATTTTTTTACCAGAATATGTAATTTTTGTAGGCTCTCTAGTAACCCAAACATTAGAATATTTGTTACCAAAAGGATATTTATTATCCTGCCTTATAGCATCTAAAAACTTTACAATCTGTGTGTCTTTTCCGCAACCATCAATTCCCTCAAAAATTACAAAATAATTTTTCTCCATAATTATTATTTATACAATAATTATTTAAATATTATTATAATATATATATCATGAATGAAAAACTAAAACAAAAAATTCTTGACCAGCAAAAAGCAGAAATTACGGAGCACAATATTTACAAAAACTTAGCAAAAAAAGTCAAAGACTCTCAGAACAAAGAAATTCTTGAACAAATAAGTCAGGACGAATTAAGACATCATGATTTTTTAAAAAAAATTACAAATGAAGAAGTAAAACCAAATAAAATTAAAATAAAATATTACTCATGTATTGCAAAAGTATTTGGTCTGACATTTGCTTTAAGGCTTATGGAAAAAGGGGAAGGAGATGCTCAAGATATTTATGAGTCTTTAAGTGATAAATATCCAAATGCTATAAACATAAAAAAAGACGAAGAAGAACATGAAAACAAACTAATAGGAATATTAAAAGATGAAAGATTAAACTATGCAGGATCAGTAGTTTTAGGTTTAAACGATGCTCTTGTAGAACTAACAGGAACGCTTGCAGGCCTTACCTTTGCTTTTGCAAACTCATCTATAATAGCAGTTACAGGACTCATCATGGGGGTTGCAGCATCACTTTCAATGGCGGCCTCTGGTTACCTATCCTCAAAAGAATCAGAAAATGATGGAGAAAACCCAATAACCTCTGCAATCTACACTGGTGTTGCATATGTAATTACTGTTATACTACTGATAACTCCATATTTACTGATTAATAATCCTTATATTGCACTAGGTACAATGATGACAATAGCAATA
The DNA here is from genome assembly GCA_964384165.1 of uncultured Methanosarcinales archaeon. Lineage (GTDB taxonomy): Archaea > Nanobdellota > Nanobdellia > Woesearchaeales > UBA583 > UBA583. Next base: position 16,963 of record CAYLKB010000008.1, on the reverse strand, counting down.
CTAATAATTGCAGCATACACATTCTACATTAGTATTGCAAAAAACCTGAAATTTAATAAAAGATTCATAGAAATGGCATTAATATCCTTAGGTGTTGCAATAATATCATTTGGTATAGGACTTCTTGTAAAACAAGTATTTGGAATTGAAGTATAGATGAGTAAAAATTCTAATTCAATTCAGAATTATATAAACATTTAAACTTAATATCATCTCCTTTTTTATCAATCTCAACAACACCGCAATCCCCCAATTTCAAGTTTTTCCCATTAGTAAGAACTTCTCTAAAATAATTACCTATTATTCCACCATGAGAAACAATAGCAATTATTTTATAATCTCTCATGAATAATTCATCAAAAACTCTCTTACCTCTATTTACATTGTCATCATAACTCTCAGATTCCAAAACATCATGATGAGTTTTATCAATCTTAATTTTTGCAAGCTCATCTAAAAACTTAATGCTTGCTTCTTCTTCTGTAAGTCCTGACAAAACTCCATAATTATTTCTCTCTCTTAAATTTTCAATAATTTCTAGTCCAACATTGAGCTCATTTGCTATTTCATTAGCTGTTTCTCTAGCTCTAAGCCTTGGACTGCTAAATACTATTTCAATTTGTTTTGCAATTAATTTTTTTGCAAGCTCTTTTGCCTGCTGTAATCCTTTCTCAGATAAATGGTCATCATAATCTCCTCCATATCTACCATCCATATCGCCTGTAGACTCACCATGTCTTATCAAATATATCTTCATAATAAAAATAATTTTATCAGACATATAAAAACTTTTCTTTATTCAATATCAATATCAGGAACTTCACCTTTACTATATTGGCTTACTATAAATTTTCTATCACTATCTCCATACTCATTAATATCAAACCCAAATTTTCTGTAAAAATCTTCATTTTTTCCTAAGACCAGAAGCAAAAAAGTCAAATGAATTTAAACTACTATCATTTTAAAAATCTAATTGTGCTATCCTTACAACAACACTAAGTAGACAATGGCCAATATTTCTATTTCTATAATCATCATTAACTTCAATACCCCAACCAAAAGCTTGAATCATACCAGGATGTTTATACATTACATAATTTTGATTCATTAAATTATATCGTTTCAAGATTACCCCATCCTTTAGGGTGGGGCTTAACTTTAAACGATGACTAAAAATCCGTCTCGAAGAATTGCGTAATACCCCATCGCTTGCGGTGGGGATAGCAATTCTTAGGATTTTTAATTTATCTGCCCCTATCTTTAACAATAACTGCATACCCCACAGTTACATCATCATCAAATAAAACAAAATCCCAAGATTCTAAGAAATAAGTATTTAATACTCCTCTAAAATTTGTATTTTGGGTTACAATTTCAGTTCTTTTTGATTCAATTTAATATCTTGCAACTCTATCTACTAATTTCAAATTAACAATTAGAAATATATTATAGATTATAAAACTTTAGAGATATTAAATAACTTTAATTCCCAGTTTTTCAAATTCGTTTTTATAGTCATTAAGTAACCCCTCTTGTACTGCTGGACAATTTTGTCCAAACATCACGAAATCCTTAACTAAAAAAACAGGATAATCTCTACAGACAAGAGGCCTTGAAGTCTCAGTATATATCTTGCACATAAATTTTTTCTTATCTAAATTCTTACAAACTTTTAAGTCTGAATTATACAAAAGAAAATTATTATTAGTATATGTAAGTATTCCAGACTTCAGATATTTACTTTGTCTATTACCCACAATTGCCTTGACTTCATTATCTGTCATTAGAAGTAAACTTCCTCTCTGACAGCACTGTGCTTTACATATTTTAATGCAATACTCTCCTAAAGAATCTCTTGCCTCCTTTGCCAAACTTAAAGCAGTTCTCAATACCTTTTCAACCCATTAAATACTAACACATATCAGAAGATAAATATTCCTATGTTACTTAGAGATACAAAGATAAATTTATATACAATTCTTGTAAGTTTTATCATTTAAAATGTTTTCTCTATATATTGTGCTCCGCAGAAGTTTTTCACTTAGAGAACACGATATAGCTGAGCGAGCAAAGCTAAGTGGAGAGGACGCAAAAGGAAAAACTTTTGTGGACGACTATATATTTTTTATTTTTTGAATTAAAAAATAAATAAAACAACCTCAATATATCACAAAATCAAAAAAATAACAAAAAATTACTTGAAAGTAAAAAGATAAGTAACTTCAGCATCCTTTAAACTTTCTTTATAATCAACTTCTTCTACATTCTCAAGCTTGTCATTAATTAATTAAAAAAAAGTTTTATAAATTTATATATAATATCTATAATAAGCGAGTAAGTCCTGCCAAAAGTATGATGGCTCTTTTGAGCTTGGGACAAGTAAGCAGGGTTCGCATTTAAAATATTAACTTCTACTTAAATAAATCGTTCTTTTCAGTTATAATTATATTCCTAAATAAATCAGTATATTCTTCACAACTATCATTTAATTTTTTATAATTATATTTATATCCAAAAGCTCCTGATACAAAATCAACTAATTGTAAACATCCCTCATTTTCTGAGTTATTGTGTTCAATTATAACTTTTGGCAACTCTGAGAATAACTCTAAAAATTCTGTGTTTACATAAGTCTCAAAATTATCTCTTTGAGATTTATTCATGCATCTATCAAGTATAATTCTTAGCTCCTTATTTTCAATTGTATTTAATGTCTTTTCCAATAATATTTTAATTAAAAATGAATATAATGTTGGTAATTTTTGATGTAATACATTTTTTGTAAATTTTTTATTTATAATAACGCTATGGACTTCAACATTTAATTGAGATATTTTCATTAAAATTTCCTTCCTAATTTTATAAGGGGTATTACTGAACTTTAATTCAGGACAATTTTTTAATTTTCTTTGTCTAATCTTTTTTAAAATTCTTTTTGCTTTTATAAGCTCTTTATCATTTGGAATTTTTAAAGCAGAGATAATAAAATAGTTATTTTTATCATTCATTCCCAAATTACCACTTTCATCTATATAAATATAAGATTTCACTATAATTTAAAAATTCGATATAATTTAATATAAAGGTTTAGAAACAATTCATTCAGTTTTTAATTAAAAATTACTACTATTTTAATAAAAAGATTACCAAAAATAACAAAAAATTACTTGAAAGTAAAAAGATAAGTAACTTCAGCATCTTTTAAATTTTCTTTATAATCAACTTCTTCTACATTCTCAAGCTTGTCACTAAAATCAAGACTTACTCTCTCAACAACACCCTCAAGAATTTTTCTAGACTTAATTACTTGTTTTTTATCTACAGTTACGCTGAGCTTGCCAGCACTACCATCTTCTGCAAAAATAGGAAATATATTAGAGCTTATACCATGATAGTTGAATTCGTCATCAAATATCCTTAGTATTGAAAAAATATTACTTGGTCTTTTCATGTATTTTATTCACCAATTTAAGACTATTTTAGCAATAAGCTATATAAAGTCTTGGTTAATATTGTCTATCAATGTTAGTTTATATACTTTTTGTTTTACCTTTCAATTTGTTGTACACTAGTATACGATAATAAAGAAATAAAAATATCTTCATACCAAAAATCTATACAAAGAGTCCTCACTATTAATTTTCTCATAACCAATTTTATATTTTTCAAGATTAGAAATTATTCTCTCAATATCTTGAGGATTTATAACCTCTATACCAACAAGAGCAGGCCCACTCTCCTTATTTGTCTTTTTAATATATTCAAATCTTGAAATATCATCAGTAGGCCCTAATACTTTATTTACAAAATTCTTCAACTCACCAGGTTTTTGAGTAAAATCAATAATAAAATAATGTTTCAAATTTTGATATACAAGGCTTCTCTCAATAACTTCTGGATATCTTGATATATCATTATTCCCTCCACTTAAAATACATACTATATTTTTGCCTTTAACATCCTCATCTAAAAAATCAATTCCTGCAAGAGATAGTGCCCCAGCAGGCTCAGCAATAATTCCTTCATTTTGATAAAGTTCAAGCATCTCTAAGCAAACTCTGCCTTCTGGTACGCATATAATTTTATCACAAACATTATTTGCAATTTCAAACGATACATCCCCAACTCTTCTAACAGCAACTCCATCAGCAAAAGTATCTATTTCATCTAATTCAATAGGTTCGCCTTTATCAATAGCTTTTTTCATTGAAGCAGAACCACATGCTTCAACACCAATAATTTTTGTATTTGGACTTAATTTTTTAAAATAACTTCCTACACCTGACAAAAGCCCACCTCCTCCAACAGGCACAAAAACATAATCAATATCTTGTGGAAAATCATTCAATATTTCAACAGCAACTATTGCTTGGCCAGCTATTGTTGTAACATCATCAAAAGGATGAACGAAAACCATGTCATTTTCTTTGCAAAACTTTTTAGCAATAGAACCAGCTTCATCATAAGTTTTGCCTACAAGTTTCATTTCAATATTTCCATTCCCAAATTTTAAAACTTTATTTCTTTTTTGTTTTGGTGTCCCTTCAGGCATGAAAATATAACCTTTAATCCCAAGCTTATTGCAAGCAAAAGCAACTCCTTGTCCATGATTTCCTGCACTAGCACAAACAACTCCTTTTTTTCTATCTTGAGATGATAAACTCTTGATAAAATTATATGCCCCTCTAATCTTGTATGACCTAACTTTTTGCAAATCCTCTCTCTTTACATACACATTAGCCCCAAATCTCTCAGAAAGCCTTTCAACATGTTCAATCGGTGTGTTTTTAACAACTCCTTCAAGTCTTTTTTTAGCTTTTAAAATATCTGCTATATTTATTTCAGTTGTCATTCTTTATTGGCGTGATTCCTCATTTCTATGTGCAATACATGCAATCTCAACCTTTGCATTCTTAGGAAGATCATTAACGCCAACAGCAAACCTTGCAGGAAGCACTTCAACATCCCTAAAATAATCAGAATATACTTTATTTACAATCTCAAAATCATCAATATTAGTCAAAAATATCTCGCATCTGACAATGCTTTCACAACTAAGTCCAACAGATTTTATTATCTCATCAATATTTCTTAAAACATTTCTTGTCTGCTCTTCAACTTGTAAATTCACTATACTCATATAATCAGGTCCAAGTCCTATCTGACCTGAAACATAAACTATATTATTTATTTCAACTGCTTGTGAATAAGGCCCTACCGGTTGCGGCGCATTATTTGTTTCTATCTTTTCTATCATTTTAAATTAAATCCAAAAAAGACAAAGAATAAACTAATTAGTCAAAACCAAAAAGCTAAAAATCCCCATCTTTTTTGGATAAGCTTTTTGGTTTATGCAATAATAATGCTGATAATAATCATAATACTGATAATAATGTTCTCATAAATATTAATTCCAAACATTTTCTCAGCATTACTTTGCATGATAGAACTACCATAATATTTATTATTTAAAAACTTTATGGTAAACATAAAAAATTATTTTGTAGGGTCTGTTACTCTTCCCATAAACAAAATATTCCCAGAATTATTTTCCTCAATTATAAAAATAAATGGGTGGTCAGCAAGAAAATAATTCATTGGCATAGCATTTCCAACAACACCAACAGCTGTTGCAGCTGCAGCTTCTGTACCCTTTTCATCTACTTTAACATATGCCTGATGAATAACAAAAGCAACCCAAACGCTCTCTGCTCTATTCATATTTGAAAAATCAGCATTTCCTGGCTCAAAAGCTTGAGGCATTCCCATACTCATTAAAGTCTCTTTTAGATTATACTTTGTTTCAAACTCAAATTTTGGAATTGATATTGAATTAAGGGAAGTCTTTTTCATCTCTGATTTGTATTCAATATATTTCTCATATGATATATCAATATCATCTAATCCATAATCATATGAAATTTCTTCTCCAGTTTCAAAATCATAAGTTGTGCCTTGTTTTGGCAGAATTATAAACATTGATACTTCTTCATCTTTGTATGGAAGTTCAAGTATTTGTAATTTATCCAAATCTGCATAATTAAAATTAGTTTTATCAGGTTCCATATGCATCATTGAAACTTTCACAATTGAGTCATCAAGCAATTTAAAATCTTGTTCTCTTGTGTTTGATTTATCAAACTCCCATTCCCAATTACCTTTAAAATAAATTGCATTTGTCAAAACAAGTCTAGTCATAGAATTTAATGAATTTCTATCAAGTAACTCTTTAATTTTATTATTAGTCATATCTGAGATATAATTATTAATAATCTCTCTTGATTTCTCAGTCTCCATTGCAAAATCCAAATTAGTAGCTTTTCCACCATAATACTTTTCTATAATATTTGAATAATTCTCAAGTAAAGGATAATCCTGTTGAACCCATAATGCATTTCCTGTTCTTAATTCATAATTTTTATCATTTTTATTAATAGAATTATAAATATAAGCATAATTTGGTCTTAATATATTACTTTCTGGCAAATAAAAAACATCTTTAATTTCATCAGCTGTTTCTCCATTTGCACCTTCATAAAGCATTGAAAGTGCTGCAGAGATACTATAAGGGGAATAGAAAATATTTTCATTATTTGCATTCTCTAGTTCTAAATACAAATCAAATGCAAACATATTATTCGCATTTGAAACTTCGTTGACTCCTGACTCAGACCATAGAGTATCATCAGCTGTAGGGATTATATTTTTTTCATCTGGATAAAATATTAATAATAATAATATTCCAGCTATCACCGCAATCAATACAAAAATTACGATAAATAAATTTGTTTTATAAGATTTCTTTATCATAATTTTATTATTAGAATTTAGTTTATTTAAATTTATCTCAATTTAAGAATAGAAAAAATTATTTATACAAAGGATACTTCATGCACAAAGAAAGCACTTCATTCTTCACATCTTCATGTACTTTCTCATCAGCAATATTTAAAATAATTTTTGATATTAACTCTCCAACTTTGTATGAGTCTTCTTCTGAAAATCCTCTTGATGTAATAACTGGACTTCCAATTCTAATTCCCGATGGGTTAAAAGCAGTTGCAGGGTCAAAAGGAATCATATTCTTATTAGTACACAAATGTGCTTCATCAAGTTTAGTTTCAACTTCTTTTCCTTTCAAATTATGTGGAGTCAAATCAATTAAAATTAAATGATTATCAGTCCCTCCAGAAACCAGTTTTATTCCATTATCAATTAAACCTTTTGCCATTGCTTTATTATTAGCAACTAGTTTTTTCTGATACTCTTTAAACTCAGGTTTTAACGCCTCGCCAAATGCAACAGCTTTCGCTGCAATTACATGCTCAAGTGGCCCACCTTGAATTCCTGGAAAAATTTGTCTATCAATATTTTTAGCATACTCTTCTTTGCACATAATTATGGCTCCTCTAGGGCCTCTTAATGTCTTATGAGTTGTAGTTGTAACAACATCGCAATAAGGCACAGGATTTTGATGAATACCTGCAGCAACAAGGCCTGCAATGTGGGCAATATCGGCCATAAGTTTAGCACCAACTTCATCAGCAATTTTCTTAAACTTTGCAAAATCAACTTCTCTTGGATACGCGCTATAACCAGTCACAATTAATTTAGGCTTTTCTTTCTTTGCAGTCTCTAATATTTTTTCATAATCTAAATGATTTGACTCTTTGTCAAGTTCATAACTTACAAAATTGTATAACTTTCCACTAAAATTAAGTTTGTGTCCATGAGTTAAATGTCCTCCTTGATCCAAATTAATCGAAAGAACAGTATCTCCAGGTTCAAGAAGAGCCATATATGCTGCCATGTTAGCACCAGAACCTGAATGAGGTTGAACATTAACATGCTCTGCTCCAAACAATTCTTTTGCTCTCTCAATTGCAAGAGTCTCTGTTTCATCAACAAACTGATTACCACCATAATATCTCTTTCCTGGATACCCCTCAGAATACTTATTTGTAAGAACGCTTCCTTGAGCTTCCATAACTGAAGGCGATACTACATTCTCTGAAGGTATAAGTTCAATTGTTGTCTCCTGTCTTTCAATCTCTTTTAATATCCACTTGTATACCTCTGGGTCGCTCTCTTTTAAATGTTCCAAATGTGAATCAAAATTTATTTTTGCCATGAAAAATAATAATCATTTTTGTATATAAACTTTTAGTTTATGTGTTATATCAAGTATCTTAAGAATAACAAAAAATCTTTATAAACTAAAAATATTCATTTAATAATATGCTAATATTTAGAAAGCACAAATCTTCTCTAATATTCTATTTAGAGTTATTAATTCTATTTACTCTTCCAATAATTCTTATACTATTTGGAATAATTCCATTCGAAAAAAGATTTTATTTTCTTCCATTATTTTTCATAACAATATTTGTAATATTAAAACTAGAACATTATAGCAACAAAGATTTAGGACTTGTAAAAACAAACATAAAAAAACTCATATTTCCATATATTTTATTTACAATATTAGGACTCTTTTTCATATATTTAATTCACAAAGCAATGAATTTACCATTTTATTTCAACTGGTATTATGACTCATTATTTATACTCTCATTTATACCAGTATGCATATTCCAAGAACTAGTATACAGAGGATATTTAATGCATGAAACAAAAAGATTTGTTAAATACGACTCTCTTGTAATAATAATTAACATTATTTTATTTACTTTGCTTCATGCAATATATCCTAACATGGTTTTATCATTATATATAGGCTTCACAGCAGGAGTAGCTTTTACATTTATGTATTATTATTTTCCAAATTTATATCTCATTACAATATCTCATATTATACTTAATTTCTCAGTAAAATTATTTGGAATTTATTAATCTAAATTCTCATACATATGTCTATAAACATTATCTCCATGCTTTGCAAAATTATGCCAATAACCAGTAAACCACTCAGAAAGTCCTACTCCTAAATCAATTGATTGTCTCAAATCTTGTGGAGAACTTTGCCAAAACAGGAATTTTTGCATCTCTACTAATATAATTTTTTGAAATATACTCTGTCTGTCTTTCAATAGAATTATCAAATACTCCTTCTTTAGTATTAGGACAGGACATATTATATCGTTTCAAGATTACTCCATCCTTTAGGGTGGGACTTAACTTTAAACGATGACTAAAAATCCGTCTCGAAGAATTGCGTAATACCCCATCATTTATATTGAGGATAGCAATTCTTAGGATTTTTAATTTATTTTATAAAATCAGCTCCAGCTTTTTCAAACAAACGCATAGAAGTTGTAAGGTCTGCCATTTTTATATCAAAATAACTCTCCTCAGGGTCAGCTGCAATATTAACTCCTATTGGAAAATTCTCATAATTTGGCAAACTTTCAAGTCTTTTAGCATTTGCTTTAGCCCCATCATTTAAAAGTCCCATGAAATTAATAGCAATACCTGTCTCAGGTAATCTCAAAAATGGCCACCTGATACCTTTAACAATATTTCCTTTTCTTGGGTTTGGAGTAATAGTCTCAAAAACAATTCCTCCTGCTCCTTGAAGAAAAGCTCTTTGATAAAAATTAGGATTACCTGACTTGAACATGCAGCCAGAATTTATCAAAGGACTTCTAAATACTAAATCTGAAATTCTATTCTCAAGAGACTCAGGAACTTCTATAGCTTTTATATCAGGTTTCTCTGATGCAAATTTGGATATAAATAACTGTCTGCCATAAGACTCAGCAGCAATAACAAACCAGGGATTTACAACATTCATAAGGGAACTTTCTCAATCACTCATATGCCCCATCAACTGATGAGAATTCATATCAAACATCTTTACTGGATTCATAATATCAATTTAAATTTACTTCAAGTATATAATAATTATGAAATTAAGTAAAAATAATTTATTTATCCAGCCCTTGAAAATATATCATTAGCATATTCATTTAGCACTGATAAATACAAGGCTTCTAGTGTTTTATCTAAGATACTTGGAACAATATCTTTTTCATACATAGTATCAATATCTTCTTTAAGACTCATTGAAAAAAAGTCTAAATATCTTTCCAATCTAGATTCATAACTTCTCTCACGCATGTTTCTTTCCATTCTATTAAAATCATCATTTTCAATAATTACTACATTATCAAGGCTATCTCTAAAAATTTCTTTATATAAGTATTCATTGTCATTTTTAGATCTCCAATATTCTCTAGAAGTTGTTCCTAATTTCTTTTTAATTATTAATGTCAAATTACCACTAAGTTTTCCATCCTCAAGTTTTAAATCATCAATAATATATTCTATCTCATAATCGGCATCACCTTTAGAATAATAATTAGATACTTTCATAGTCTCAGGGTGTTTAAGTCTATCTTCCAAAGTATGTCTTTTTGACGATGCCATTGTTGATACCTCGATACATATATGATTTTAAAATATATAAATCTATTGTGCTCCACAAAAGTTTTTATTTTTAAAATGTGGACACAATATGCCAAGAACATTAATTTCGAAGTTTTTCACTGAGAATAATTATGTTGTTCACTATATCTTATACTAATTATCTGAATCCAAACAAATAAATTACTATTACTTCTAGTCTAAACCAACTACAAAATTATTCACTAAATTATAATCATCAACACCTGCCAAAGAATAATTGATAAAGAAAATTTCATTTCCTGTAAGAGACAAATTCCAACCCAAAGATGTCCCCTCAAATACAGAACCTAAAATATTATTAAACCAATCAAAAATAACATTAAAAGAGCCATAATTGAAATTTTTGCTAGCAAAATCTAATAATTTTACATCTTTTGAATAATTTAGCAGATTATTTATTGTAATATTTATTTTATACATACCAATATTCTCAGATATAATACTTTTTGATATTCTCTTTGAATAATCTGCAATAATATAAAAATAATTTTCATCTGATTTAATTGAATTACCCGCTAAATCACTAACATTAATATGCCATTTATAATATCCTGAATTATAAGTAAAATTAATAGTATTATTAACTCCTGATAAACAACTTTGAGTAATATTTATAATATCATTAATATATAAAGAACAATTTAAAATACTTGAATCATCTTCTACATAGAATTTATATGTAACATTTCCACTTCCTAAAAATTTGCTTTGATTTAAAGGTTCATATAATATTATTGAAGGTTCTATATAATTTACTATTTGTATTTGGGCTTTTTGTGTTGCAACACTAGAAATATTTGAGTAATTAGAAAAAAATAATACGCTAATATTTGTTATATAATTAATTGGCCCTGTTGCATTAATTAGCCATTCAAACTGGCATGAATCATCATCACTAATATTGCAAGTTTGAGGCTGGGAATTAAATGAATAAAATGGCAAGTCATCGGTTAATATTGAAATAATATTAATTCTTTCTTCATTGAAAATATTTATTGTAGGATTGTTATTAACATGCATTCTTGTTCTTATCCAATCCCATCTCTGATTATATCCTTGATTCAAATTACTATTATCATACCTTCTTCCAAGGGCTATGTATTCTGAACTAACAGTATTTGAAAAAGATTGTGTGCTAATAGTCCCATCTGTTAAATCTTCAACACTTAACTCTACATTATTTGACGAATCAATTGAAATCTTATTTAAATGCTCATTAAATAAACTATCAAATCCAAAAGCCCCGCTCCATGCACCTCCATTTCTATAATTGTATTGACTAGGAGAGCCGCTTCTTTCTAAAACTCCAATCCCATTGCTAATACTTGAATAAAAACCTAAACTCATTTGTCCGCTAGATGCTGATGAAGCCATTCTTGTTTTACTCTCAAGTATAATTGGTCCTGAAAATGACTTTATTGAATGCAAAATTCCATTAGTATTTGTTCCTACAAGTTCACCTCCAGAAACAGACCATCCTTGATTAAAGATTAAATTCCATTTTGTCAAATCAAGACTTGCAGAATTAAAATCATCAAAGAAATCAAAAACTCTATCTCCATTGCTTTTACTACTATTGATATAACCATAATAAATTGCAAAGTTATAACCGCTATTATTAATTTCATCATTTATTCTAACCCATACATCCATTTGTTCTAAAACCTCATTACATGACTCTACCCAAAAAGAGAGTTCATGATAATCCGTATAAAAAGCAATATCTGTGCAAGAATTAGACCAATTAAAATTATTTCCAATATTTGAAGAATTAAAAGCAAACTTTAATTGATAACCTTCATTAATTGGGGTTAAACTAGTAATTGAAATATTCTGCCTATGATTATATAAATAATCTTTCCACATATTACTTGTTGTATTATACACTGCTAAAGCATTTATTTTCCCACAAGTCCCAACACATGTAACTGTTGCATTAATTTTAAAAGTATTATTTTGCATAACAGATAAAGTAGTATTTGAATTGGGAAAGTTTAATTGTGGAATTAATGGGCCATATACATTCTCAACATTACAATATAACTCAAGATATGATTTAATTGTATTTTCATTATTAGTAACACTATAGATTGCACTTTTATTTCCATAATCATTATCAATACAAGAAAAATTAACAGAGATTGTCTCATCATTTAATATATTAACTCCATTAATAAAATTATCTGAAAAACTTAAGCAATCACCACTTTCACAATTAATTATTACATTAGTGCTATCTCCAAACCTTGATGTTATGTTTATAATATTGTATTTATTTCCTGAATGCTTCAAAACATTACCAAAATCATATATTGATTGATTAAACTTAACAATTGATTTATTACTAATTGCAATAATTGTAGTATCAGAAGATTTTTGATTAAATGTAAATATTTCATCACTTGTTGAATAAACATCAAGTAAAAAAAACTCTCCAGCATTTCCAGTCCCATTTACGAGCCATGAAACAATACAACTTTGATTATTATTTAAATTACAATTTTGTGATGGGCTAGTTATCCACAATGGGGTAGCAGGAGATAAACTAATATTCTCAAAACTAGTTGCAGAATCATTATATCTCAAACTTAAATTTATTGTCCCACAATTTTGTGGAGCAGACTTTTTACTACAACTAATATTAACACTAACATTTAACACATCATCCTTGAATATAAATCCAGTCTCAAAAGTATTCGGAGAAATAAAATAAAAATTAATTATTCCTAAAGATTCTTCTGCACCATAATTAGTATTAATATTATTTTGAAAATATTTTCTAACTCTAATATTATCATATCTTGAATACAAACCATAATGATTATGAAATGATATTTCTCCAGCAGAATTATATGTACTATCCGTTGAAGTTTTAGTCTTTCCTTGAGTTGTAATTGTCAAACTATTTCCATTTACAATTATTGAAAAGAAATGCCAAGTATGTGTAGTAACACCTCCCCCAACAGCACCTCCTCCTGTAAAACCCCATCCAAAATATGGCGGTCTTAAATTAGAGACACCCTCAGAACTTCTAGCATCTGCTCTTGATTTATAGCCAGTATTTGAAGCATAATTCCCTCTATACCCTATCTCTGCTATAGCATCAGTATCAAGATATAAATCTCCTTCAATAATGCCATTTAAAAAACTAGTATAACTAGCATCTGAACCTATTACAGAATGTCCATATGGTGATGATGTTGTTGCTCCGCTTATTTGAAGATACCCATTTACAATAGCTATTTTATCAGGACTCTTATGTTTTGTCCATTTACTTAAATTAGTACTAAAATCATCAAAGAAATCAAAAACATTATCTCCAGAACTCTCATTTTGTGCAAATAAATTTCCATAATACATATACAAAGTTTCAGCAGTAGTTGAGAAATTTGAGGAAATCTTTACCCACAATATTGCATCATTTGTTGTAGAGTTACAATTTTCAATCCAATAATTTAATTTAGTTTGATTCTGAATAATTCTTATATCATTACAATTTCTAGACCAATTAAAATTAGCACCTGTTACAGTATCATTCAAAATTAGTTTTATTTGATAATTATCTGGAGTAACACCTAAGTTAGTGGAAATATTAACTGGTTGTCTAAATTCAAACGAACTATTCCACCAAGGAGTAACTGCAGAAACAGTATTTGCAAAAAATAATATAATAAAGACTAGAACTAACCATCTCTTCAACATCCTATCTTTATAATTTATATTTAACATATTATTATACTATGTATAATAATAATGATATAATTTAAAACTTAATTTACATTGCATTAGAAGAAATTTGATTTATGACTCAATAATAAATACTAAATATTTATTGTGCTTTGAGAGAATTTCTTAACTTCTAAGAACATTATTATAGTATAGCAATCAAATCTATGTATCTAGAACAAAAAAGAATAAGATTATTGGACTAGTATAAAACATTTTTTAATATATCGTTTAAATTTAATCCCCATCCTTTAGGGTGGGGCTTAACTTTAAACGATGACTAAAAATCCGTCTCGAAGAATTGCGTAATACCCCATCATTTATGGTGGGGATAGCAATTCTTAGGATTTTTAATATATTCATCAATAAAAATAATTGAAAATATCTTAGAGTATTTCTTAAATAGATATATATCTTAATTTGCAATAAAAAATAAATATCTTAATGCTAGAAAATATTAACTTGGTTTTAAAACTCATATTATTATAATATATTTAACCATAATTATTAAATTATTAATAAAAATTAGATTATATCAATTATGAAAATATAAAACTGAATCCCTTCGACCAAAAATTTTTGAAGAAAATTGTTGAGTATGCTGTGAGAAAATATAAAACTGAATCCCTTCGACCAAGAATTTTTAAAGAAAATTGTTGAGTATGCTATAAAATTCAAATAGTAAAAAACTTGAATTAATGCAATATAAAAAGAATTCAAACAAGAGCTAAAATAATAATTATTTTAATGAATTTATGAAATATTATTATTCTCTGATAAGATATTTCTAGAAAGTTGAATTGCATCATTTGTACTAGTTGTTTGATGAATTTCTTTTAACAAATGTTTAAACTCTAAATCACTATTAAGTTTCTTTAGTACATCAGATTCTACTTTAGACAAAATAACTTTAAAACTTTTTTTCTTTCTTTCTTCAATAAATAATCTTAATCTTTCAATTCCAGTACTATCAATAAATGGAACATATTGCATTCTTAATATGATAATTTCTCTTTTAAGATTCATTTCTTCATTTATTCTTTGTTCAAACATACTCATAGCACCAAAAAAGAATGGACCATTAATAGTATATATAGAAACTCTGCCTTTTAGCAATTCATCTTCTTCAATTATTTTGTTATATTTTCCATCTTTTCCAAAACTCTCCATTGATTTTATATCAACTAATGAAACAAGTTTAACAAAAAGTAAAAAAATCGCTAGTATCATTCCTACTTGAACAGCAAATACTAAATCTGTTAATACTGTTAAAGAAAAAGTAATTAATAAAACAGCTGTATCTGACTTACTAATTTTTATAATAGTCTTAAACTCTTTAAAATTAATCATCTTTATAGATACAATCATCAAAATACCAGCTAAAAAAGCTAATGGTATATAATTTCCAAAATCACCTAAAAATAGTAAAGCCAAAAGCAAAAACAAAGCATGATAAACTCCTGCAAAAAGAGTTCTAGCACCTTCTCTAATATTTACCATTGTCCTAGCAATAGCTGCAGTTGATGCCATACCTCCAAAAAATGGTGTAACTATATTTGCTATTCCTTGACCTATTAATTCTTTATTACTTTTATGTTTTGTACCTGTAGAAGCATCAGCTACAACAGCACAAAGTAAAGCTTCAATAGCACCAAGTAAAGCAATAGTTAAAGCTGTTGGCAAAACCTGTTTAACTAATTCAAAATTAATTTTTATCCATTCAAAATTTGGTAATTGATTAGGAATAGAACCCACAACTGGAACACTTACTTTCGTATAGAAAACAAATAACATTGCACATGCTAATATAATAATTGATGGAGGAATATTTTTAAGATATTTTATCTTTGAAAATATTTTTCCTAATCCTAAAATTAAAACAATAGTAGAAACTGATATTAATAATGCATACTGATTCACATTAACTAAATTTATCCAAATCAAATAAAATGTTTCCCAAATATGTTCTTCAGATTTTACACTAATACCTAAAAAATTAGAGACCTGGCTAAAAAGAATTATAACTCCAATACCTGCAGTAAAACCTGAGATTACAGGCAGAGGGATGAATTTAACTACTTTGCCAAGTTTTAATAATCCAAAAGCGACTTGCATAACTCCAGCTAAAAAACCTGCAAGCAAAAGTCCTTCTAATCCATATTTATTAACTGTAGATAAAATAATTACCGCCATAGCACCTGTAGGCCCTGTAATTGAAAATTTTGAACCTCCTGCTAGAGAACCAAGCACTCCTGCTATAATTGCAGTATACAAACCCATAACTGCTGGGACTCCAGATGCTAATGCAAAAGCAAGGGCAAGAGGTAGAGCAACAATAGCTGTAATAAGACCAGCTTTAAAATCTTTGAAAAAAGATTCTTTGAAATACAAACTTATATCACCAATATATTTAGTCATATCGAATATGAAAAAAATTGAATTATCTTATAAATATTATTCACTAATCGAATAATAACAGCTTTAATTTATAAGATGAATATAATAATAAGAACCTGTGCTATTACAATTATTACAATTAAATATTAATTTAGTTATAATTTTAACATAAGTTACTTTAAATAATAATTTATATCTATGTATATTATTAAAATTATTAAAACAAAAAACAAAGCAACATCCGGTAATCGAAACCGGGACCTCTACCTTACCAAGGTAGCGCTCTACCGCTGAGCTAATGCTGCAATAAATTAAAAATCCTAAGAATTGCTATCCCCATCATAAATGATGGGATATTACGCAATTCTTCGAGACGGATTTTTAGTCATCGTTTAAAGTTAAGCCCCAC
>CAYLKB010000007.1:0-23043 GCA_964384165.1 uncultured Methanosarcinales archaeon | reverse complement strand
CATTGCCATCAGCATCGCTAACAACAATTTCAAACTTTGATTTTATTTCATCATAGCCAAACTTAGGGTCAGCATCAAATACTTCAATTACAGGCGGATATTTATTACCATCTTCAACAATAATTGTTACAAAATGAGCAACAACATTCTCACCATCTGTTACATACAATTTAGCATTATAAACTCCTATTGCATATACATGTTCAACACCATCAAGCTCATCACAAGCTTTAGTTACTTCATTACCATCATCAAATTTCAATGTACAAGTTAAATCATTGCCATCAGCATCGCTAACTACAATTTCAAATTTTGACTTAATTTCATCATAGCCAAATTTAGGGTCAGCATCAAATACTTCAATTACAGGAGCTTCTTTATTAGAGTCTACAACTTCAATTTTAACTGAAGCTGTTGAACTAAATTCTCCATCACTAACAGTTAAAACTGCTGTATACATTCCAACATTGTAAACATGCTCAACACCATCTAAATCATCGCAATCCTTAATAGTCTGACTATTATCACCAAACTTTAATGTGCAAGTTAAATCATTGCCATCAGCATCGCTAACAACAATTTCAAACTTTGATTTTATTTCATCATAACCAAACTTAGGGTCAGCATCAAATAATTTAATTACAGGAGCATCCTTATTAGAGTCTACAACTTCAATTTTAACTGATGCTGTTGAACTAAATTCACCATCACTAACAGTTAAAACTGCTGTATACATTCCAACATTGTAAACATGCTCAACACCATCTAAATCATCGCAATCCTTAATAGTCTGACTATTATCACCAAACTTTAATGTGCAAGTTAAATCATTGCCATCAGCATCGCTAACAACAATTTCAAACTTTGATTTTATTTCATCATAACCAAACTTAGGGTCAGCATCAAATAATTTAATTACAGGAGCATCCTTATTAGAGTCTACAACTTCAATTTTAACTGATGCTGTTGAACTAAATTCACCATCACTAACAGTTAAAACTGCTGTATACATTCCAACATTGTAAATATGTTCAACACCATCAAGTTCATCACAATCTTTAGTAATACTACTTCCATCACCAAATTGCAATGTACAAATCAAATCCATTCCACAACTATCACTAACATCAATATTAAACTTTGAAGTAATCTGATCATAGCCAAACTTAGGATTTGCATTAAACTCATCAATTGATATTACATTGTTTTTTTCTTCAAAAGTTTTTGTAATAATTTTATATTCTGTATCCATGCCATCAGTAGCTGTTAATTTAAATGTACCAAGTCCTACTTTATCATAATCATAATAAATAAATGTATCTTCGCAAAGAACATTATAAACTTCACCATTAATATCTAATTGACAATCAATAGGTTTACCTAATGTCTGGATTGCCTTCCAACTAAATTTCAAATCTGTAGGAACTTTATTATCATTAGTTGATATCAATGAAAAATATTTTATCTCAACTTCACCTTTAGGTGCAGGCGTAACAGTAATTATTTCCTGTTTTGTAACTTTTGAATTTACTCCATCAAAAACTTCCAAAACAGCTGTATATGTCCCAGCTGTTACATAAGTATGTGAAATACCATCAATTACATCACAATCTCTATTAACGCTCTGGCCATCACCAAACTTTAATACGCAATTCAAATCATCATTATCAGCATCTTGTACTACAATATCAAATTCAGTAACTAAAGGTTCCTGACCATGATCAGGAATTACCTTAAATGTAACAACTACAGGTGCACTATTATCTTTAAAATTTAATACTGCTGTATCATAACTGCTAGCCCCATCTGAATCACTTACTGTAATTTTTATAGATGCTGTATTTGGTTTTGTTGTTGTAATCTTAAATATACTACCATCAAAATTAACATTTGCAATACCACTTACTATCTGATAATTTATATTAAGTTCAGCAAATGTATCTTCTGCATCAGAAACATAATTTCTTATATCAAATTCAATAGTATTGTAATAATATTCAGTAAAACTACTAGGCAAATTTATTACTGGAGGTTTATTAGTATATACTTTTTTCAAAATTACATCAATATTCTTATTTCCACCAATAAATATATCTCTTGTATAAGTTTCAAATCCACTCTTTGAAACATCAAATGTATAATCTCCTTTAATAACACCTGTAAAAACTGCTTTTCCACTAGAATCTGTATATAAATCCTTATCATAGACAGGGTCTACAACAAAATCATCATATACATTAGTTAATAATAGATTAATTTTAGCCCCAGATACAGGATTTGAACTCTCATCTCGCACATTAAAATTAACAGTATATTTTGGAACAGATAAAATATCAAGATTTTGTGTTTGCTCAACACTCTCTGCAATATCACATCTACTATCAACTGGCGTAGTAATTAACTTTACAGGATAAGAACCAGGACCATATCCAGAAATAAATGGAGTCAAATCTCCAAAGAATTCTTTTAATTCAATAGATGAAGTAAGCATAGTTGAATGTAGCTTTACATTATTAATATAAAAATCTGCTCTAAAATTAATAGGTTCTTTGTCCTCTCCTAAATAAGCACCTCCCCTAAAACCAGTATACAATTTTTCACCTTCTAAGATCTGAGCCGAACTTGAATCTAATACAAATGATGGTTTGTTAGATAAAGTAAAATCATATGCTCTTGTCCAACATGCTGTTTTAAGTGATGATGGATAAATAGTCTCTATTAACTCTGCCCAATCAATTAATGAATTAGTAACTTGTTCATCAATAACCTCAGATTCTACTCTAAATTTAATTCTCTCTCCTTCAAGACCGCTTTGAGGTGTCCATGAAAACTCAGTCACTCCTGTGCAAGTTTCAGCTTCAATATCAACAACAACTTTATCTTGTTTATATACAGCACCAGTATTATCATTTGTAATTTTAAGTGAAATCTCAGTTTCAGCACTAAAATCATCATAACCTACAGGAGGTGTGGGTTTAAAATAATTTTGAGTAAATTGATATGCAGAACATGCTGTCTGTGAAATCTCTACTGGAACTTCAATTTGAATTGGTTTTAATGGATCATCAATATTCTTAACATTAAATTGCTGAACTTCAGCTATAGCATTTGCTATTCTAGTAAAACCAACATTAGTAGGATTAGTATTTACACAAACAGAATAACTACAAGAAATACTTGTAATTCTTCTATAATATCCTGAATAAGTATCACCTTTACTAAAAAAATATGTGATATAACCATATGGAACATTTGAATCATATTCAATAAAAATAAATGGGTCTCCAGAACATCCATTACTTAAAACAGCACAATCATTCAAATTAACAGTATCTCCCGAAATTTTATAATTTTTCATACAATTAAGATATCCATTAGAATCTCCCTTACTTCCATAATCATTCCAACAGTTTAAACTATCCCCTTTATATAATTTATCTGTAACTCTAACTGCATTAGTACAACCTGCATCTAAACACTTGAAAGTTTGTACCTTCATGTCCTGAGGTTTCTCTGCAGAGAAATCAATTTTGTAAGACTTAAAATAATCAGCTGAATAAGCTGTAGTTGCAAGCATTACAAGAAGCAATATTAACATTAGTATTTTTTTAACCATTTTTTACTACTATATAGATAGAAATGATAGTAATTACTTATTTATAAAGTTTTTTATTTTGTAACTGTTAAGTGAATATACTCATGACTATACAATTTAAAGTACATGGCTGACTGATTCTAGTTTTCACCCCCCAGTAAATTCCACATAAATTTTATATTTCTCATCATTAACCTTATTCCTTGAGTTATGCTATCAAAACCAGCATTACGAATAAGATTTATTGCAAAACTTCTCATTAGTGAGAAGTTTTCAGCAGTACTTTGAGTCGTAATACAAGACACTTATCTTCATTAAATACAACATCCTTAATCCAATGCATTGATTCAATTAACCAATGATTTCTAATTCCTTTATTAAATTCAGAAGCAGTTGCTTCTAAATTTGAAACATAGTAAAAAATTTCTTGAGAAATTTTATGGTTTTTATTATGAAAAAAAGTTCTTCTAACTTCAATAATTTGTTTAATGTCTTTAAAGTCAAGTTCTTCTGTTTCTTGATAATAGTCATTATCAAAAACTCTAACTTCTCTTGATTCAACTCTACCCCTAGATTTATCAACAGTTGTATCTTTATCCATTACAAGTCCTAAATTCACATTTTTTAAAATCTCTTTTTTAAGAGATTTTTGATTATTTTTTACAGGCAAAACATAATAATTTTTATTGTCAATAATCGATTTAATTGTTTGTTTTTGAGTGTTTAAAGCATCTAATATAAAAATGCAATTATTTTTTTCAAAGTGATTTAGAAGACTTTGAGAAATAGGAATTTCATTACTTTTGTGTTTGACTTTATCTTGTGAAATTATTTGTTTGCTTTTATGAGCAAACAAACTAACTATTGTTACAAAGTAATGTGCTTTATCTGGAAAAGTATGTTTAATTGCTTTTCCATCAAGAGAAAACCAATCTAAATTTGTAATTTGAAGTTCTTGTTTTACCCATGATTCAAATGCAAATTCTAATTCTTCAAATTGAATTTTGGAAAAAACTATTCTAAAAACATCTTTTCTAGGCAATCTTTTTTTCTTTAAGTTAAAGATTTTATAAAATTCTTTTTTATTGATCTCTGCATAATCTTGTAGTGCTCTAAAACTCAAATATCCATTCATTATGCCCATTATGGCTATAATGATAACAACATGAATTTCATGTCTTTTGCCTTGCGAAGAACGCAAGTCAGTCAAATCTTTTATAAGTTCTAAGAAACTTCTATTAGTATCACATGATTTGCTCGAATAAACCATGTGAAATTATTTTGCACTCTTTATAAAACTATCGTTTTTGAGTGCAAATTTTTATGTAATTCTAGAATTGAGTACTAAGAATCAGTCAGCCGTGATTTAAAGTAAAATCTTATATTATTATTTCAATAAAAAAACACTAATAAAAAACTAAAAAATATAATAAAAAAATAAATATAAAAAATAGTATAACAATAATTAAAGATTAAGTAAAATAATTAAATTTGTTAACTCTATATTGATAAT
This sequence comes from uncultured Methanosarcinales archaeon, assembly GCA_964384165.1. GTDB lineage: Archaea > Nanobdellota > Nanobdellia > Woesearchaeales > UBA583 > UBA583. The sequence continues at coordinate 17,935 of CAYLKB010000007.1, read as the reverse complement.
TATGTGTATCCCAACCTCCACCTATAGGAGGACCATCATCACCATCATCATCACCATCACCGATATCATCATTCGGACCACCACCTATTGGAGGACCATCATCCCCATCATCATCCCCATCACCAATACCATCTTTTCCATCCTTTCCATCTTTTCCATCCTTACCATCTTTTCCATCTTTTCCATCAAGACCATCTTTTCCATCAAGACCATTCTTACCATCCTTTCCATCAAGACCATTCTTACCATCAAGACCATTCTTACCATCAAGACCATTCTTACCATCAAGACCATTTATTATTGGAATATTATATACTTCTCCATCACAAATTAATTGATAGCTAGTACTACTAATAGTTCCTACATAACAACCATCAGGACTATCAACTGATTCAATATATCTTTCATAATTATTATATGTTATAACTCCATCAACAATCAATTTCCCAAGTCCTAATAATAACCTATTTCTATCACCCTTTATCATATTTCCAATTTTCAAATCTAATCTAGAAATAATACTATCCAAACGAACATAAGGTTGAATATGCAATCCTTCTACAGGATCTCCCTCTGCATTTCCTAAACTTGCATAACTAATTTTACTATTTCTTTGAAAATTTGGAGTTGTAGCATCACTTAAAGCAGCTTGAGCAGGTCTATAACTTCTTTTAGGAATTTTGAAATCATCAGCAGGACCTGTTGCACACCCATTTAAAATATAAGTCAAACCAAGAACTGCTGGCAATGTTGATTTCTTTGACAATTTATACATTTGTTTAATATCCATATTACTCACCATATTTAATTTTATTTAATCTTTGTTCAGCTTTTGTAAAATCAACTGCAGCATGACCAAACATCAACTCATTTAAACCTACCACAGCTCTTGCCATAGAATACTTAGGCCCATCAGTAGCAATAACTTCATCAATTCTATCTGCTAAAACATTACCAAACTTTTTATTATCTTTATATAAACTCCCACCATTTAACATCACTGGAATTTGCCTAGACAAAGTAGATAATATTGGAGCTCTAAAAGGCAAAGCATTATCTCCAACTGTATCAACAACAAATTGAGCTAATCCTGACAAACCATTTACTTTAACTCCCATAGACTTTGACATACCATCAACAGCTTGTTCTTGAATAATATCATCTAAAATTTGACCTGTACTAGGACCCAATTCTTCAGAAAGATGTTTAATTCTTCTAGGATTTAAATATTTACCAAATTCTCTAGTTAAAACTGCAAAAGCTAAATATTTTGCTTTATCAGAATCATCAATCTCACAACCATTTACAACATATCTATCAATTCCCTGATATAAACCCCCACCAGTCTTTGAAACATTTCCAATAGACCCATATTGAATATGCTCTAATGCTAATTCATTTAATAAACCAGTCTCTCCTCTACTAGCGAGTTTCCATCCTATTTCCATCTCATTTGCTTTTGCATTAATATATTGTCCTAATTTTCTATCTAATCCTCCCCTACCTTCTTCTTCAACAACACAAGTAATAGGTGATCTAAAATAAGTATCTCCTGTAAAATCATTTGGTATATCTGCAGGTTTTATTTGTGATGCACAACCACCACCTAACATAGAAGCTGACAATATTGCTCCTACTAACATTTTATTAACATTATTATTTTTCTTCATTCTTTTATCTCCTCGTTGATACTGGGTTCTCCCAATTATTTAATTCTATTACACTATGTATTACTGGATTTGTTCTAACTTCTTTTTTTTTAACAGAAGGTTTAACTTCTTTTTTAGGATGCATTACAACCACTGCTTTTTTAGGTACAATTTTCGGCGGATTAATTACAATATCTTTAATCTCAGTTACACCTATTGAACTTGCTGCCTTTTGTAAAGAACCAAAATCATAATTTCCAGGAGTACCATCACTAAATACAACACCTTTACCATTATCTACCATAAAAGTAACATCTCCTAATTGAGGAATTCTTATTTTATAACTTTTAACATCATCACTAAAATGTGCAGGAAGATACATTCTCTCTTTACCTTCTCCACCATTATCAGAAATTGTCATATTTCCAGGCATTGTTCTTACTCTATTAAGCATATTCTGAGTAATATCATACGAATTACCTTTTAAAGGATTTGAACTATAACATCTAGGATTTAAAGATACACCTAAGAGTTCAATATTTCTTCCCAATTGTTCTTCAATACTCTCCTCTAAAACAGAACCTTTTACTGAGTATAGTCCACAAATTGATACTACTGCTCTTTCATTTTTTCCCGTTTTATCATCAATTAATAAAGTAGCCTTTCTACCAGACTTTCCATCTTCAAATCTAATATCTCTAACAATAGTATCAGAATCACATAACATATTCCCAGGAACCATATATTCTGTACCATTTATTTTACATGAATATGCTGGTTTGTCATTATAATCTGTAATATCAGAAGCTCTAGTACTCCTATAACCAGCTAAATCCTGTGCTGATAATCCTAATACATTTGAACTCATCAAACCTAAAGATAAAGCCAAACCTCCATTTAATAATAATTCTTTTCTCATTTTTTAATAATTTAATAATATATAAAATCTCTAATAAGGTTTTATAACATATCCTCCAATATTTTTTACACCAATAGAACTTGCTGCATTAAGCAATGTAGACTTATCATAATTCCCAGGTTTTCCATCCATAAAAACTACTGAATTACCATCATTTTGATCAATTAAAAATGTCATATCACCAAGTTCAGGAATTCTAACTTTTCTTGATACAACATTATCACTAAATCTTGCAGGAAGATACATTCTATCTTTACCTTCTCCACCATTATCTGAAATTGTCAAATTACCATACATATTCCTTACTTTATTTAAAGTAATTTGTGTTATATCATCAGCATCACCTTTAAAAGGTTTTTGTGAGTAACATCCAGGATTTAATGATGGCCCCATAAAAGTTACATTATCACCTATTTGTGTTGAGATTTCATTCTGCATAAGTTCAGGGTCTATTGAATATAAACCACAAACAGATGCCACAGCTGCTTTAATTCTATCATCACCATCAATAACACCATCTCTATCTACATCCCAATCTACTCTATAATCACCCAAAATAAGAGTCACATTCTTACCAGGTTCACCATTTTCAAATCTAATATCTCTTACTCTAGTCCCATCTGCTTTCATTCTACCTGGAAGCATATATTCTCTTCCATTTATTATATGAGAATATGCTGGTGTGTCAGCAAAATCTAAAAATCTAGAATCTCTATCACTTCTATATCCTGCTAAATCATTAGCTGATATCCCTAATGCCACCGGACTTGCCAAAGCAAGAGAAACTCCTGCGATTTTACTTATTAAATTATTTTTATCCATTTTTTATTATATTTTAATTATTATTTTTTAAATTAGTATTAATTTATAAACTTAATTATTTTCATCACTATTTAATGACATCTATAATTAGAATCATCAATAAATTGTCTAAAATCTGCTCTATAATGACCTTTATTTGGAATCTGCAATAATTTTGCTACATCTTCAATTTTATTTTTATCAATTATCTCACTAAGACTATTTACTCTCATATTATGTCTAGGATCATTAAGAAACTCAAATACATCCCATTTATTAGGACTATCTTGTGGATATACATTAAATTTCTTTGTATCACAAATATACTCTAATCTTGAAGGTAATGATTCACCATCAGAGACATATTCAAAATGATATGAATCTGGAATTTTAGGAACATATGTTGGTGGTATCATTTCTGATGCTACACTATAACCAGCAACTGCTGGCGGAGCAGAAACTGCTACTGGTGGAGCTGAAACTGCTACTGGTGGAGCTGAAACTGCTACTGGAGCAGAAACTGCTGGCGGAGCAGAAACTGCTACTGGTGGAGCTGAAACTGCTACTGGTGATGCAAGAACTGCTGCAGGAGCTGTAGAAGTTGATTTAAAATTATCAATAACACTATAATTTTCTAATAATTTATATCCACCTAATGATAATCCACCAATTAAACCTATTGTAGCAAATGTGGCTAATGCATAATTACTTCCCCTTGGAATAATAGATTTCATACCACATACATCACCCTCAGGAATATTTCTTCCTGCATTAATTACCGAAGCTCTGTTAATTGTAGCCATTATACTATTATGGATTTCTAAGTTTATAAATGTTTCGTTTTGTTGTTTCTTGTTAGTAGTAACTTATAATCTTTCATTAAAAAATACATAAAATAATGTCAGAAATGGCTCTTAAGAGTCAAAATTAAAGACTTTATTAGAAATATCGTGCTCCGCAGAAGTTATTAACTTCTAAGAACACTTTTATAGCTGAGCGAGCAAAGCTAAGTGGAGAGGACACAAAACTCTTTAAGTAATTACTTAAAGTGTCCCGAATGAATGAAAATGAATGACAGCAGGAAAAACTTTTGTGGACGACTATAAATATATAAAACTTTATTCAAACAATCTAAGTAAATTTGAAATATCAATCTTTATTTGCAAAAACTCATTTATGTTACTATATAAATACATCTTACCATTAATTCTTTTATTCTTATCATTATACAAATCAGCAATCAAATTTATTAATACTGCAAATTCTTTAAGAATAATTTGAGCTTTAGCTGATTTTAAACTTTTATCAAAAAAAACATAATTACCTGAATTTCCCCCATTAAACCTTTTTCTCATAATTCTAATTCTTTGTTTTATAATATCATCAGAGACAACCATATTATTGTTATATCCTAATATTGTCCAAATCAAACCTTGAGAACTAATAATTCTTTGAATATCATCATTCTCTTTTAAGAATGTTAATTCATTTTCTTCAGAATCCTTATCAGGCATTGGCAAATTACAACAATTCTCAAGAAAATTATTTGTAAATCTATAATCAATTATAATTTGATTAATAAAATTTCTATCATCAATTTTATCAGCATTATTCTTAAGCATTCCTGCAAACTCATTCAAGAATATTTTTAAAGAATCATAAAACTCACTAGGATGCAAATTACTATGCATATCATCATACATTATAATATTATCATTAATAATTCTTAAATAATCAATTGTTTTTTTAACCAAATCACCATGAATAAACTTTGAAAAAAAACTTGTTTGAGCTGTTCTTAAATTCTTGTTTAATACATTGTAAATTCTATTCATATCAGTTAGAATTTTTCTAAATAATGCTCTTAATTTTTCAATATCTTCAGACTTATACTTATTTTCAGTCTTATTTCCTGTAGGATGTCTTGACCTTGCTCTAAAAAAATCATACCTAGCCTGATTTGCACCATAATTCTCGCCCCCACTCCTACTACTCTGAGAACCTGAACTCTGACCAGACTCATAATTATTAGAGTTTGGACCAGAACCCTGCGAACTTTCCCCAGAACCTGAATCATCAATGCCCCCAACATCTTTTTTAAATTTCCTGATAAACTCTTCAACAGACACAACCCCCCCCTGCCTTTTTTTTAATTCTTCCTCAACCTTAGAAGAATCCCCTCCAAATTGCCTATATAATGCTTCAATATCAACTTCAATTGAATAAAAATTCTTACAAAAATCAGAAATATCACTTCCTGGTAGATTTTTATTCACAACAATTCTAGCCAACTCTTCAAACTCAGATGAACTAAGTTCTCTTTCTAGCTTTATTTTATGTATTCCTATAAACATTTTAATCAATTTTACTGCTATAGGAATATCAGGAAGTGGTATTTCAACTGTTGCAATTCTACCTCTTCTTGTAGCAATAGGGTCTAAATCCTCTTTTAAAACATTTGTAGCTAAAACTGTGATAAACTCAACATGATTACCAACATGGCCTTTAAAAAAATTAATAACATCCATTGAATGAGAATTTCTACTAACTGAAGGTTTTTGGACAAAAATATCCCCTTCATCAATAGGAATAAATGATGGAATCCCTCTTCTTCTAGCCTCTCTTATTGCCTCTGAAAATTTTGGACTAAAATAATCTTGATAAGCCCCATAATACTTTGTATCTTTTACCTCAGAAGTTTTTAGAAATTCATTCTCATCATTAAGAGCAACATATGAACCAAGAGCTTTAAACACCTCAACTAATTCCTTCATTATTGTAGTCTTACCTGTACCTCCTGGTCCATACAACACTATTCCTGAATTCTTTGGAACTTTTCCAACAATAATATCATGAAAATTTATTCTATTAAAAATCTCCTTAACAGTATCCTCCTGTAAAGCAAGATTAATTTTTAGCCTATCTAAAATTTCCAAAACATTAACTCCATCAACTCTTTTTGGTTCAAAATGACCAGTAGATAGAATTATTTTTGCTAGTTCATGATCTTTTAATATTCTTGTTCCCCACAAAAAAGTATATTTCTTACTTAAAAACCTATCATATATTTGGTTATATTCTTTAATAGCTGCCTCAGAATGAGGCAATGGGACTTCAATATGATTCTCATGTGGCAATCCTTGCAATATCTGCTGAAGATACTCAGTAGATAAGTCCTTTTTATCAGACATAAACATTTGATTAACATCAACAACAGGTTGTAAAAAAATATATTTATCTTCTGATTGTTTATATATTTCAACTTTGCCATGATCGCCATATTCTCTATAATAATGAGGACATGTCAAATCCAAAAAAAATAAATAATCTTGTCCACCACCTTGCTGCATCTTCATAGGATTAGTTTCAACTAAAACATAAATAGACTCATAAGGAACAAAAAATTTAGAACCTTCATTTATCTTATTTAAACTTAAACTATGCTCATTTGATATATCTATTCCATGGCCTTTTAAAAAATCATCCCAACTCATTTGATATTAATTATTATGATGAACTAACAAAACTATTAACATCATTAATAACCCCAAACCTTGCAAATGTATTTAAAATTGTAATAATACTAGAAGCAATATCTCTTGGTACATTACTTGAATCAGAAGTTAAAGAAATCAAAGTTGAAATATTGCTAAATAAAGTTGAAACTTCCGTTAAACTAACATCTCTATTTTGAAATCCCCTCCTTACAATTTCTTTAAACATATTATTTCTTTTATTATCATTTGAATTTAATCCAATAAAATAATTAGCTGCATTTTTAACTGTTGTATATTGCTGTCCTCTTGCCTGAATATTACTATCTAGAGAACCAGTTTGAGCTACTTTAATAAAAGCACCAAACACTTTCAAATTATTGATAAACTCAGTCTCAAATCTTCTAATATCCTCATCCCTTAGTCTTGAAGAACCTCCACCCCCTCCACTACCACCCGAACCTCCAAAAGGATTTCCTTGAGATGATGCTCTAGGCATATTAAGATTTATTACAGGTTTCAAATCAGCATCAATTATTACCTGCAATATATCATTTACATCCCTAATTATTTGCTTATCAGGATTAGAAGTATTTATTAAATGAGTTTCAATATCACCTAATGTATGATATCCATGAATTTTTTTACCCCTAGAATTTGCTATAATTAAAGACTTATCCTGAAATTTATTATAAACATGTTGTAAATGTTTATATCCATCATCATCAGTATCACCCATAGATTGATAATTAGAATAATATTGTCCAATTAACTTACCCATTTGTTTAACTTTATCATAAAACTCTATTTTAAGTTTATCAATTCCTATTTTACCAATAAATGTAATTGAATCCTGCATTTTCTCAAAAGTAGCAAACCCAGTATCATCTTTAAGATAATTATCTTTTATTACTAAAATAATTGATTTTAACAAACCTTCTTTGTCTTTATCTTTAGTCGAACCATTTAATTTCTCATATACTTCTCTTAATCTTAAACTATTACTTGTGCTTGCTGTTGGAATTAAATTAGCCCAAAAACTATGTCCTCTACTATTATCAATAATAATTAAATTATAAAAACCATCGTGAGTATAGCCCGAACTCTGATATTTCTCAGCTACTTTTCTTTCAAGTTCAACAACAAACTTATCAAGTTCTTTTCTTAATTCACCAACACTTGCTGAAGTTGAAATTTCATCAAACTTGTCTTTATAATCTGTACTATCAAATAAATGTCCTTTAAACTCATTGTATAACTTCAAAACTTTTTCTTTTTCAGCATCAGGAATATTAATAAAAGTATTTTGATAAGCACTCATTATTTTTCTAACTTCCATAATCCTATCTATTATCGGATGTGAATAAAAATGAAAATAATTCTCAATTACTTTTCTAACTTTATCTTTTTGAAGTCTAGATGGAATATGTGCATTTCTATCAAATTCATTTTGAAACTCAACTCTTAAATTATCTCTATATCCTTCAATTACAATAAACATCTCAAGTAATTTCATTAAAATTGGTTCATCACCTGCTTTTCTTTCAACTAGCAACACATGAAAATCTTCAAACAAATTAACAAATGCCTGAACTTCTTCTAAAACAGTAGCCGTATGCTGTCTTACTGCAGATTTTGATAATGTGTCATTTCTGGCTAGAAGCGACCTTAAAAGTTGATATTTTCTCTCTTTTAATTGATTATAATTTATAACATGCTGTCTTAAAGTAGCCTCTGATGATACAGGAGAACCAGGGTTTGAACCAAGTAAACTAGTAACATCGGCAATTTCTTTTTTTATCAATGGAATAAGCCCCAAATCTTGATCATTTGCAGATTGAAGTAAATCAAGTATCTTCTCTGAATTAAATCTAATATTTTGATGAATCTCCTTCATTTGATTCATTGGTTTATTTGTAAATCTAAAGCTAGTCATATACCTTCCTAATGACTCCAAATCTTTTTCTTCTATATCTGCATTTTGCTGAGCTTTTCTTGTGAAAGTAACCAAATTATCAAAAGATAAAAGCATTAAATTTTGCAAATCAATATATCCACCCCAATCCCCGAGATTTAATTTTTTTCTTAATGTTCTATCTAATTTTGACTTAGCCATTTTATACTATCCTCTTTTTATTTAAGAAATTTCTATTTTCCATAAAATAATCATCTAATTTATCAACTTCAGTATTTATCAATCTTAGAGTATCTCTAAGCTCTCCAACACCGGGATTTTTATCTTCCTCAGCCTCTTTAATAGAGTCTGATATTCCCTTTACAGAAAATATCCCGCCAAGAGATAAAGCCCCAAATATAATCAAACCAATTAAAGACAATACAAATACATCTGACATAACATTATTTAGTACACCTAATATAACAGGTAAAGCTCCAAGTTGGTCAGCAAGAAATGTCAAATAAGCTAAAATAACACCAGAACTTATTGTAAGGCCTAAAAACCAAATAGCTCTTTGAACTACTTTCTTATCTTCAAAACCCTTAGACCAAGTATAACAAAATCTCAAAAAAATTATCGATATGGCAATAACAACAAGAGTTCCAATTAGACCTCCATACAAAGTAACAAAATCCCTAGTTCCATACCCACCATTTCTAAACAAAAAAAACAACCCAGAAGTACCTATAAATGAAAACATAAAAGAAATAACATTAAGAGGCTTATTAGACATTGAATGCTCTTTAAATGAAAACTTAAGCATTTCTTTAAACAAAACATGCATTCCAAAAAATGTAGCAACAAAAAAAATAAAATATAGAAAATTTTCATTCATCAAAACTTTATCAATAAATGATTTCAATGAATCTCCTAAATTATTAGTAATATACCCTGCAGCACTAACATTTGCAAAAGATAATACAAATGCAAAAAATCCAAAGGTATGTTTGAGAGTAAAACCCATTTAAAAAACTACAGAAATTAAGTATTTTAAATCTTTATAACCACCACATGATAACACATAAGTAAAGTTAAAATATAAAATAAAACATTAAAAATAGAATTTAATACATATAATAACTAATATCATATTACAAATCACTAATCTATAAATCTAAAATCTAAGCAAGTAAATTAATAAACAAATTTATTTTCTCTTCTCAAACAAACTATCAATCATTTCAATATATGTCGAAGATGACCAAAACTGCGCAAAGCACCCTTCTGATTTTTGTTCACTAGCAGAACTTACCTCAGAAGCATACCCAACACAACCATATTTTAAAATATCATTTGTTGATGAAGTCAAAATTCTTCCAATATCTCTTCTATACTTTTTTTCATTTAAATGATTCATTGCAATTGCAGCCACATTATTTATCCAAAACCAACTATCCCCTCTGTGATAACTAAGATTATTTTCTCCAGTATAATTCTGCTGAAACTCTAAATCCTTTTTACTAAGTGAACTAATTCCACCCCAAATGCTTCTCATCTCTAAAAGTGCATTATCAAATATCTCCTCCCACTCCTCTTGAGAAAAGATATCTTGATATAAATAATATGCTAAAAAAACATTAGAATTATGCCTACTCTGATATGCCTCATTAAAAAGTCTACCATTTCTATAATAAGTATCTCTTATTTTTTCTCTAAATAAACTCTCTAAATCTAAAAATTTCTTAGTCTCATCTTCTTTCTCAGCAATTGTTGAAAGAATTGTCATTGAAGATATAAAATCTAAAAATTGCACTTGTATATCAAGAGGAAACTCAACAGGAATTGTATCCATCCAAGAATCTGCATATTTAACTTTTACTAATTCAGAATCAAAATCCCAAGAATCTTTAATTAATTTGTTAAAAACATTATTCATAACTGAATATGCATAACTAATATCTTTCTTTGAAAATACTTTATCTAGTTTTCCCTTTTCATCCAAATAGAATATAAAATCAACTAATCTTTTAGCAAGCCAAAAACAACCATCAAAACTTTCCTCTGAATCCTTATTAGTAACTATTCTTCGAAGCATTCCTGTTTGAGAATTAACCATGTTTAAATATGTGAATATCTTCTCACGCACCAATTCTAATTCACCTATATTAATAAATGCCCTAAGACCTACTAACTCATCCCTAGACCAAAACTGAACAAACCAAGGATAACCAGCATAGAAACCATCATTAACACCTAAATATGAGATATCTTTCTTCAAAAAATTATAAATAGCATTCTTTGAGAGTTCATAAGCAACTGCCATATCTTGAGGAACAGGTTTTAAAAATGATTGCTCAAGCCTTACAAGAGATGTATTCTTTTGATTTCCTTCAGAAAGTATACCATTTATAATATCTTTTTCATAATTCTCAAGCTCAGAATCATGGCTACTTAATAATTTTAATTGTAGCATAACTTCTTCTAAACTAAAACCCACTGCAAAAACTAATTTTTTTGATTTGACAATATTTATTTTTACAAGTCTATTTACAAAAACTCTTGACAATGAATTTCTTGCAAGCGAATAACTATAATCCTTTGGAATCCATTCACATATCTCCTCACAAAGCAAGTTTGTTGATTTAATACCCATAAAACATTTATATTTTAATACTTCACCTTCATATTTAGAATACTCAACAATAACATCTCCATCGTTTCTAAAAATTTTTACATCCTTCCCCCAAGGATCAAAATCATGTATTTCTCTAAAATCAGCATCAACAAATATATCCCCTTCATAATTTTCTATCTCATAAACCATCCCACCTGTTGGACCAAGATAAAATCTATCCTTTGTTTTTGCATTAAAAGAATTATTAACAACATTCACATTTTCTTCAAATTTACTCTTAAATATCCTTTCAACTTTATATCCGCTATATACAATCTCTTCAGGTTCAACTCCCTCAAGTACAATTTCATCAATAAACTTAAACACTGCAAAATCATCTTTTCTTAATACATTAAGACCTTGAAACTTTGAAGAATTATTTTTTATTCCCAAATTCAAAAAATCTCCCTTATTATTTGTAAGTAAAAAATTAAGCTTCTCAGCTTCATCACCAGAGCATGCATTAAAAGAATAATTTTTATCATCAAGAGTATATGTAATTTTCATTTTAATATAACTATAACCTTTTAATTTAAAATTTATATTCTTAATTTATAAGTGAAAAATCTTAATCTTCTATAAATTATTAAAATTTAATAAAAATATTAATATATTAATAAGCTCCCCAACTATACCAAAAACACATTAAAACTTAATAACTAAACAAATATAATGAGCTTTTAAAAATATAACATCTACTCTAAAAAAACATAAATAAAAAATTTCATTAAAGGAAATAAATTACCAATACATTAATTATAGATGCTTGAATAAAAATAGTCAAAAAAGAACAAAAAAATAAATAAACTGTAAAAGGAGAATAATATTGTTTTTTATTTACATATATTCTATTTGAAAGATTTGATATATATTTAATAAAATACTTAATAAGAAATATTATAAAAAAAACAATTAAGAATATCCAACCTCCCAAAAATAATAAAAAAACAAACATTGAAAAACCAAATACTGCAATTAAATTTAAATCAGTATTCTTGTAAAACTTCTTAAGATATTTAATATAAAAATTCATTATAATCATAACAACTATAAAATATGTAAAAATAGCTAAAATATCTCGCTCAAGATTAAAAACAAGAGAAATTAAATAAGAAAGTGTAAAAATACAAAATAGCAAAAACATTTCCTGAAAGAAATCAATTTTTTTAAGAGCCGACCATTTTACTTTAAAACTCGTTTTTAACTGAGTTAAAACAACCATTGTAATTGAATAAAGAAAAACCAAATTAACTATATATTCCAAAAGAATCTCTAAATGTCCAAAAGTCATCAAAATAAGAGATATCGAGAGAAATATTTTTCCATCAGCAGCCCCCCATAATTTAAAATAATACAAAGTAAAAGAAAATAAAAGAGACAAAATTAATCCTAATATAAAGAAATAATTAAAACTTGATAAAATAAAAGAAATAACAAATATAACCAAACCTAATGCCATAAATAAAAATACTATATAATTAGAAACTTTCCTATTTTTACAATCCTCAATAATACAAAGTATTCCAAAAAACCCTAGTAATACTAACTTAAAAACATCAAAATAATCCATAGATTAAAATAATTGAAAAAAACTACTTTATAAAAATTAGTTAAAACTTAATAAAAACAAAATAATTTATCGTCTACAAATCTTCAAAAATACATATAAAATATAAAAAAATAAAAAGAAAAACGAGCAAATATTAGAATTATATTATAAAAAATTACCCCAATATAAATTACTAATTTTTTTAGAAAACTTCAATTGATAAACAAACTAAATTAAATATCGTGCTCCGCAGAAGTTATTAACTTCTAAGAACACGATATAGCTGAGCGAGCAAAGCTAAGTGGAGAGGACACAAAACTCTTTAAGTAATTACTTAAAGTGTCCCGAATGAATGAAAATGAATGACTGCAGGAAAAACTTTTGTGTACGACTATATAAAATAACTAATAATTTTTTTAATACCATATATTACAACGCCACCAAAGCTCTTATAACTTCTAAGAATGTTATATTTCTAAGTGGGTAAAGCTAAGTCATCAGCAATAATAAGAAATTTTTCTATTTAAGACTTATTTAAAACATAAATAAAAAGTATATATAATATATTTTATTGAAATTATTTATACTAATTCCAATATCTCAGCTTTAATAGCTGCCTTACCACCAGTAGGCACTGCTATTACAGCTGAACACTTAGTGCATTTAATCTCAGTTGCTGCTCTACCAAAAATTGTTTGCTCATTGCCACATTCATGACATTTAACCTTTACAAAACCTGTTTTTTTATCTCCTTCCATTTTTATCTGTAAGATTTCTGCCTCTTAGCCCTTGCATGCGAGTTATTAGGTTTCTTCATTTCTTTAAATCTAGTATCTGATACTATCAAACTCCTATCATAATCAACAAATAACTTTCTAATCTCTTCACTCCCAGTAATTTCAACAATTGCTCTTGCAATTGCCTGTCTTATTGCATCAACTTGAGAACTCTGTCCTCCTCCAAAAACCTTAACAGTGATATCATATTTTCCATCATTATTACTAAGTAAAACTGGCTCTTTAGCTTTTAGAAGCATCATTTCATTATTAAAATATGAATTAGCTTCTTCATTATTTACAAAAAAAAGCCCTTTACCTTTTTTTAAAGTAGCTCTTGCAATACATGTTTTTCTTTTCCCTGTTTTTTGTACTGATTTTTCCATTTTTATTTATTCTTATCATACCCCAAAACTACACAGATATCCTCTACCTTTGTATAATAAAAAACACTACCCATATCAATCTTTGCTGACTCAACAGTATCTTTTTTAGTATTTAGTAAAATACTAGGCACTGAATTGTAACACTTGAGTCTTTTAAATGCATCAACACCCCTCTGGTTCTTATACGGAAGCATATTTCTAAAAGCCCTCTTTACAATATCAGCAGGACTTCTTGAATAATAAGGCCCTTGTTTAATTACTTTATTTGAAAGTTTATTTTTATACCTTTCTGCCAGATATTTTTTCTTTCCAAGTATAACTATATCTTTGCAATTAACTAATTTAATATTCTCACCCAAGAGTAATCTTTTTGACAAATTACTACCAAGTCTACCAAGAACTAAATCATTACCATCAATTACTGTAAATTTCTCTTCTTTTTTAGTATCCGCCATTTTACAACTTTGCCTCCAATTCATCTATCTTAGCAGATAAAATATCTACTGCCTTATTAAAAATAACTTTAGCATCAAGTTGCCCAAAAGGTTCTACTATAAGCTCCACTCCAGCATTTGATTCTCTCATAAAAGCATGAGCAGGAGCCCATTTTGCATGCACTCTTCCAGTCCCCAAATTTGCTTTCATATTAAATTCTACAACTCCTGAACCAGAAAGTTTAGTAATTGGGATATTATCAAAAACAGGAACAATCTGAGGGTCATCCGACTTAATCTCTGAGGAATAAACATAACCATGCTCATCAGACTTTAATGACATCTTAACTTCACATAAAGCACAACCAATACCTCCGCAACTACAACTATCCTTTATATTATAACTTGTTAAATCTGTCTTTAATGGAATAAGTCCAAGTCTATGTGCAATTATCTCATCATAAAGAGGCGAATCATTCTTAACAACCTCAACATCCTCAATTGCAAATGTAGGAACTTCATCTAAAATAACTCTCCTAATCGAGTTAACAATTGTATTATGAGTATTCCCAAAATCAAATACTACTCCAGAATCTTCAATCTTCATAGTTATATTATTTTTTGCCATTTTTATACTCTTCTACCTCTCTTACCACCTTTTTTACGACAACTATCATGTGGTACTGGAGTAACATCCTCAATCCTACCTAGTTTAATTCCATACCTTGTAAGCATTTTAATTGCTGCTTGTGAACCTGGACCAGGAGTCATTGGACCATTATGTCCTCCAACAGCTCTTAATTTAACATACAATGAAGTAATTCCTGCACTATGACATGCCTCGCTAACTTGTTTAGCAGCTGCCATCGCAACATTAGGAGTAGCTTTTAACCTATCAGATTTTGTAACCATACCACCAGTCACTTTGGAAATAGTCTCTGTCCCCGTAACATCTGTCACATGCAAATGAGTGTTATTATATGATGAATAAATATGAAGAATACCCCATACTTCTCCAGTCTTTGAAGTTTTCTTAGCAGAAACACTTTTTTTATCATCTTTATCTTCAAGTTCAAGAGCAATAGTCGAAAGTTCCTCTTCATCAAGATTCTTAACTTTCTTACTAGCTTCAACTTTAGTATCCACCTTCAACTTGCCTTTCTTTTCAATAGCTTTTTTATCTGATGCATCAGCAACAATCTCTTTAACTACTTTGTCTTTAACTGATGCCATCTTAATTATCCACCTCATCTAATTCTTCATCATCTAAAATTGCCTCTTTCTTATCAAAATTAGGCCCTTCTTTTTTATTAAGAGGAGTTTTTTTCATATCCTTTTGGATATCATCAAAACCTTCAACTTCAAGCTTTCTTTCTGGATGATTTTCATCAACAAGAGCTGAAATATCATTAAAAGCAATCATCTGTTCTTCAGCAAGTGAAGTTAAAAATGAAGGGGCTGTAACTACATTTTCAGCAACTTTAACATGTCTATGAACTACAAATTGTCTTGCCTGTTTAGGAGTCCTAGCCAATTTTAATTTATAAACTATATTTGAAAGTCTTCTCTCTAAAATATTTCTAATTGAAATATCTAAGACTTCATCTAGTGTTTGTGCATCCTGTGATAAAAAACCTTTATCCTTTAGTTTCTGGACAAAATTTTTAGCAGCATCAGAATTTTTTGTCTCTGCATCCTTATTTAATTCCTTAGCAATTTTCTTAAACTTAGAAAGAAGAAGTTCTGCCCTTCTAATTTCTTTTTTATTTTTCAATGCATAATTCCTAACAAGTTCAGCTTCATCTACAATAGTTTGTTTATCCCACCTTTTTTTGTGAGACATAAATGTTTTTCTATGTTTTACAGGCAGTCCCATCTTAGTTCTTTCCTCCAGATTTTGCTTTCATTGCAGCAATAGTTTTTTGCCTTCTAAAATTTGACTTAGTTCTTTGACCTCTTACTGTCAAATTCTCTTTTAGTCTAAGACCTCTGTAAGTCTTAAGTTTATATAAACTTCTTTTAAGTTGCATCATGAAGTAATCAAGATCTTTAGCAATATAATGCTTATTTTGTCCTGTTGTCACATCATTTCTAGTGTTTAAAAGCCACTCTGGAATGCCTTTTTTCTCATCACCTGACAAATATGTCTCTATCTGTTCAATTTCTTTTTCAGAAAGATCAGATATTTTTTTATGTTTATCAAGCTTGAGCACATTACAAAGAGCATTGGAGAACATAACTCCAACTCCCTTTATTTTAGCAAGACCATAAAGAACACTATGAGAACCATCTACACCAGTACCCATTATCCTTACGATATTTTGCTGCTCCTTTTGTTGTTTCTGAGCCATTTATAAAAAAATAATGCCACACCCTTTATAAAGATTTCCTAGTCAAGTCTTTTATATAGTAAGTGTTACTACTAATACTTTAATCTAAGTAAAAAATTTTCAAATTATAAGCTAAAATCCCCAGAATAACACAAAATTAACAAATATCAATTTCCAAAATAAATAAAATAAAAAAACTAAAACTAAAATAAAAAATAATAAATATTTAATTAATTCTTATATCCAATCTCTCTTAAAGGCCCTGCCTCCATTGCCAAAACATATCTTGAGATTTCCATAGCAACAGGTTTAATACTTCCCACAACTTGCTCATTATCAGAATATTTATTAACAACAGCAGAAAGCATTCCCATGTAAACTCTACCCATAACATAATTATTAACTAAATGTTCTTCCTTACCTTTAAAAACTTCTCCTAAGTTCTTACCACTACTATTAATTTGTTGAGCACCAATATAATAAATTGGAAGATTTAGAAGCAAACCTGCCATATCATCAGAAACTTTAACATCTTTAGGAAGCATACTTGATAATTGTTTAGCAAGATATCCTCTCTCAACATTTGCTCCAAGTTTAGCAGATGTTTTTGAATAAATATCATCAAGTTGAGTTCTAAGTTGCTTAGCCTGTTTACCCATTTCAGAATTAATTCCATAATCTTGTTCCATCTTTTCAAGAAGAACTGAAGTGGTAGCTGAAGTCTCAAGTAAATATTCAAGTTGCTCTTTATCATTTCCCTTTAATATTTGCTCTGATGCTGGAATTGCCATAACACCTTGCCCAACCATAGAATAATAACCAATAATACCAGGAGCATCAGAATGTGATGTTATTTCATCAACAAGTGGTTTAGTTGATTGCTGAATTGCCTGCTCAAGTGAAAGTTTATTTGGTAGTGTATTTGCCATATAATATAATGTATTTCAAAGTTTATAAAACTTTTGATTTTGTTGGCTGTGGGACAAAAGTCTTAAACTTTTTTCCCAATCCAAAAAAGATTGTGCC
>CAYLKB010000006.1:0-27879 GCA_964384165.1 uncultured Methanosarcinales archaeon | reverse complement strand
AGATTAAGAAATATTTGTTAAATATTACTTAACTCCGAACGGAGCTTTAAATATCATAAATTTTCAAGTTAAATTATTCTTCTTTTTGCTTTCCTTTGTTTTTATTTTTTAATAATAAATATACATAATGAAGTGGGTTTTTAGCAGTAAGTTTCTTAAATGCCGTTTTGTCTTTATTAATTATGTCTTCAGGGATTCCAATTTGCTTGAAATAATTCTCGTTGTCATAACTAGGAGGAGAAAGTGATTTCTGTCTTACATTGAACCAAGAGATTTGTGCTTTAATGTAATTGTTCTTTAATGGAGTGTCTTGTTTTTGATTCCACTCTTTTACTGTTTGCTCGATATGTTCTTTATCCCAATTTATTGAATAGAGGAAAGTCAATAAAAGGAAAAGTGCTCTTTTCTTGCCATCAGGAAAATTATTTGATAAAACATATTTAATTGTAGGTGGAAAGTCTTTTAATTCTACTTCTTCATCTATTGAAATTTCAAAGTCGGTTTTCAAATTTTCATTTGCTTTTGAGATGTCTTCAGAAATTTTATCAATGTAATCGTCTTCATAGGATTTTATAAGTAGAATATCTGCATCCTTGCCATATTCAGAATTGTATTTTAGAAACATATAATTATTATGATAATCAGGTTTGATTCTTTCAGGTGTTGCCCAATGTTTTTGGAACTCCATTATTTTTTCAGCTTTTAATGGTACAGATACTAATCCGGATTTCTCATTTAATGAGTATGGGGCTCTGAATAAATGTCTTGATGCAATAAGTATAGTGTCAATTTCCATAAGTTTCATCCAATCAAAATTTAAACAGTCTTCATCTTTGGAGATTAAATCTCCTAGTGGAATCCCATATTTTTCTGATGCCAAATCAATTGAACCTACTGCAGTAAGTATTTCTCTTGCAAATTTAGATTTTAATTCATATACTAGATATGATGCTATTTTTCTTGCAACATCAGGGAATAAATTTCTTGTTTCACCAATTCCAATTATATTTTCTGAGAATGCCTCCCAAGGTACTCCTATGTGAAATCCTTTGTTTCCAGAAAATTTTATTGATATGTTGTTAATGCCTATTTCTTTTAAATGATCAATAATAATTCTCCCGACAATTTTAGATAATTCAAAATCAACTCCATCAAGGTCTAAAATCAAATCCCAACCAATCCTATTTTTTGCTTTGTCTTCATCTGTTAATTTATCATTTCCTAAAAGTAGGGGATTTGCCCACCTCTCTTCTGATGTATGAAATGACATTACACCATTCTTAACAAATTTCTGAATATCATATAGATTTTCAATTACATCAGGCCTTTTTCCAAAGTATCCATCAAACATTACTCCAATTTCCCTATCTTTTGCAAATTTTAAAATGGCTTTTTGAATATCAGGCCGTTCATAATATTTTTTTGCAATAGTTTTGTCCATTATTTATGAAGAGGTATTATTATTTATAAATATTGAGGGAATATATTATATAAATACTGAGATCTCGATGTTAAAAACTTCTGCGGAGCACAATATAATTACTATCATAAGTGAAAAGAAAATTATTTAAATGATAGAATCTCGATTTTTATATGGAGGATTTTAAAGAGCAAGTAAAAAAAAGTTTTAATGCATGTAAAACTGATATTGCTGACTTAAAGTCTGAAAATGAACAATTAAAAGATAAATTATTTTTAATAAATAAAGAGAACAAGAAGCTAAAAGAAAATTATGATAGTGTAAATACAGAGCTTGCAGAACTTAAAGCTGAAATAAAGGGATTAAATATTGCAATAAATTTTATTAAAGAATTTAGTCAAAGTCAACTCAATGTACAAAAAGATAATCATAAAACACAAACATCTGTTTCAAGTAAAATTAGAGAGGAAATAAAATTAGAAGCAAAGCCATCCCTTTCTGAAATGTATGCAGCAGAGACAACAGAGTTTTCAGATTATAAACAAGAATATGAACATGAAATACAACACAATCATAATTCAAGAAATGATATTAAATATGATGAATTAAGAATAGATAAGAAAAAACAACAAAGAGAATATTACAAAGCTCCTTCACAGGACCCTTATGAAGCACTTCTTGCATTTAAAGCTAAAGCAAATAAAAGAGAAATATTGAAACAAAAATTAATAACCATGATTGGCGATACAGGAATTAATTTATCAGAACTTAAGTTTATGTTTGTAAGACATTTTAAGTATTGTTCAAATGCTACTTTTTATAATTACTTAAAAGAACTTGAAATGGAGAATACTGTTATAATTAAGAGAGAGAAAACAAAAAATTATATTTATATTAGCTCAATAAGAAATGAACACCAAATTTAAGACTTTCTAATTATTAATATTTTTCTTTGAAATTTTATTTTTCTCACCAACTACCTTAAGATTTTTATTCTCTGAATCAAATTCTATTATCTTAAATGTCCTGCCAACATTTACAACATTAGTTTTATTTACTATTTCTTCAAGTCCTGATGTTTCATGAATGTGGCCTACAAGAGTTATGTCTGGCTTGAAATTCTCCAAAAATGCTTTTACTGCAGGAGAACCTGTTATAAATGGAAATGGCGACCCATCACCGATTTTTGTTTTATGCGGAGGAATGTGGCTCAGGTGTATTTTTTTAGGAATATGTGCAATTGCCTTGTAATTCTCTAATAGATTCTCAAATACTTTTTGTTCTTCAATTCCATAATAACCAATGCTTAAATAATTTGTTCCAAAAATTACCAAATCATCATCAATTATTACTGGATTATTTCCAACAAGATGTATATTGTACATACTTTTTAAAGTTTCAAGATTTTTACGACTCTCATGATTGCCAGGGACCATGAATATTTGTTTTTTATCAAATATTTCAAGAAGATTCTTGAAATCATTTTTCTTATCTGATAAGTCTCCAGTAAATAAAATAAAATCAATTGAATTCATATTTACCTTATTTTTGATTTCATTTACAAGTTTAAGGTCAGAGTGAAAATCCCCTGTTGCAAGAAATCTAATTTTTTTTTTATTTGACATTTTATAATTAACTTAATATATTAAATTTTTTTTATTATAAAAAGTTATTGGTTGATTTTTATAAAAATTGAGAAGCAAGACAAAAAAATTAGAAATTGGGAATAGTGAATAAAAATAATAAGAGTTAAGATATATGACTTAAGGTCATATTATGATATGAGATATATATTATTATACAATATCATTTGCATTTGCGTTCTCTTTACTAGGCTTTTTTTTGCTTAGCTACAAGAGTGTTTATAATAAGTTTAGTAATACTGCAGAGAACTATAGATTATAGAAAGACTGCAGAAAACAATAAATTATAGAAAGAGATTAGATAGAAATGAGAACTCAGATATTATTTGTTCATAAAAAAATATAAATTGGTCCCAATAAAAATAGAATAGGATAAATATTATTATAAATTTAATTAATCTTCCCATCATGCAAAGATATGCAAATCTAGTAAAATTGAATTTAAAAGCACCATAAAAAACTGTTAATAACTCTATTGGGCCAGGCACAATATTTCCAAAAAACAATACCAAACCGCCCCATTTATCTATTTTCTCTTTATATTTTTCAAAATTTTTTCTGAACATAAATTTTATAATTCTTTCACCCAGAAGCCACCCAAATGAATAATTAAAAATCAATCCAATTATAGAACCAGATAACATTATTAATATTATAATTACAAAGTTATAATCAGTAGCATTTAAGAAATATATAAAAAGAGCTTCAGCAGGAAGAGTAAGAAAAAATAATGAACCTAATATAGAGACAAAAAATAATCCTCTTAAAGTGTTTCTAGCTATCTCTGCTTCAATGAATAAGTATAGTTCATAAAGTTTAGGATTAGATTTTAAAATGTCCATTAAAAAAGTTAATGCTTGATTATAATAAAAATACAGCATTATAATTATTATTAATATTAATGACCACTTATAGAGTTTTCCATGTGATTTTGTAAATTTCTTTTGCAAATATTTTTTATTATGAATATCATTAGAATTAAAGTCATAATTCTTCTTATTATATTTATTTTTTTTGTGACTAACATTAGTTTTTTTTGTTAATTCTGATGTTCTAAGATTTGATGAAGGCAAAACAATGTTATCATTTTCTTCATCAAATTCTAAATATAAGTCTTTATCTGACATATATTTTATTTAAGCAATTAAATTTATAAAGGTTTATATTCATATAATAATAGATATGCCACTGTCAATATTTAATAATCAGTTTCCTCAGCAGCAAGCAGGCCCACAATCTAGAGGACCATTAGGTTTTCTTAGCAATATTAATCCATTTTATATTCATTTAATGTTCATAATTATTATTATAATATTGCTTTTTTTATTTTTTTCACCAAATTCTGCAAAGAATAATGATGATAAACTAACAAATGATGTTTCTTTTGTTGGAGAGGTAATAGATTTCAACATATCGTATTTAGGTAACTTAACACTTCATTCTTCTCATTTTAGTCTAGAGACTAGTAAAGTCAAACTTAATGAAACTAATAAGAATTTTCTAATAAACAATTTTAATGGCAATATTTATTATAAAGATGATTCTATTTTTGCTTCAGGGACTGCCGATAGAATAAAATATGGAGAGAATATTATTAACCTTGATGGAGATAGTTTTGTATTAAACTCTGATAAAAAGGTTACTTTTGATATGTACTTTGATAACCTTAATATTACATTTAATAAAGGCAGAATTAAAATGTCAGATTCATTAAATTATGAACTTGACAATTCTACTATTAATGTATTAAATTTTAATGCTTCAGTGAGTTATGATTCAATATTCTCTTTTAGTGGCAATACAGATTATTTTAAAGTAGAGACTAAGAATAAAGGCATTACAATTTTATTTGAGAATGAATAATAAAAGTTTCTTAATTGAAATAAATACTGACAATTTTCATACTTATTTAAGTTGCAATAATCAAATAAATATTTATGTTAAGCCTAATTCTTCAAAATGTTCTATACATTATGATATGAAGAAAAAGAAATTAATAGCTTATTTAAAATCTCCCCCAATAGATAATAAAGCTAATGAAGAATTGATTAAGATATTTAATAAATATCTCAAATTAAGAGTTGATATTAAAAGAGGCCATACAAGTAAAAATAAAGTATTAATAGTTCATATGTAATATCGTAATCATATATTAATTATTAATACTGTGTTGGAATAATAATTTTAGAAATAAGAATAAAATAATATTACATTTTGAAAATTAATTATGATATAAAAATATAATAATATTATAATATAGCAAAATTATTTGATATATCTTTGTAAAAAATTAATTAAAATATTACTTCTTTTAACTTTATATATTAGTTATTTTAATAATAATTCACTCTTTAAGACTTTTTTTGTATTTGCTTTTAACACTCTAAATGTTGCTTTATCAGTTTTAACTATATCATTTACTTTAGGAATTTTTCCAAGTTCATGAGTTAAATATCCATTTAAAGTAGTAAAATCATCATTGATATTTATATTTAAGGCAAATTTTTCATTTAATAACTCAATATCTATTGTTCCAATTAAATGGTATTTGTTTTCTGAGATTTGTTCTATACCATTTTCCTGATGTGGGTCAAATTCATCTTCAATATCCCCAAGAAGTTCTTCAATAATATCCTCAAGAGTAACAATTCCTACAATATCACCATGTTCATTTACAATTGCTGCCATGTGTACTCTTTCTTTTTTTAATTTTTCTTCAAGAGTTGATATCTTCATGACATCAGGGACAAATGCTATAGGCCGTAAAATCTTAGTAATGCTAAATTCTTTCTCTTTGCCATGAAATTTAAATAAATCTTTAATATTTATCAGTCCTATTATTTCATCTTTTTTAGCAATTGGAAATCTTGTAAATCCAGTTTGTTCTGCTATCTTTACAATATTATCAAATGTTTCGTTTATATCAATAATTGTTGTATTTCCTTTTGGTATCATAATATCATAAACTTCTGTGTCATTCATTCTGAAAACATTTTCAATTACATCACTTTCATATTTATTAATTGAACCTTCTTCTTTTCCCAGTACTGCCATTACTCTTATTTCCCCTTCAGAAATATATGTATTCTTCTGACTTTTGATAAAAAAGTTTGATATCTTATCTAGTACAAAATTAATTGGTGAAAATATTTTTGTTATGAAAATTAATGGTAAAGTAATAGCCATAGAGATTTTTTCTGAATGCATTTCCCCATAGATTTTAGGTATTATTTCAGAGAACATTATTATTAAGAAAGTTAAAACAGCTGAGAAAATACCCACATATATTTCACCAAAGATATTTGCAGCCATGATACCTACATAAATACTACCAATAATATTAATTATATTGTTCATCACAACAATTGTTGTAATATATTTATGTAAATTCTCTTTAACATGCATTAATCTCTGAGCTTTTTTTCTTTTCTTTTTATTTTTTGAATTCTCAGCTATTTCTTTAGCTTTTGCATAACTAACAGATAAAAGAGCTGCTTCACTACCAGAGACAATACCGCTTAGAACTATTATTAAAATAACAAATAGAAGTAATAATATTAATGTAAATTCCATTTAATTGTTTTTCACCTTTTTCATAAGAAAGATATTATAAATATTATGTTTTTATTTTTAACCTTAATTGTTTTTCATTAAGTGACGAAAATATTAGTTTTTTTATGAAAACTCTAAAATTTCTTCAATATTATGTCCTTTTTGTTTTGAAAGTGATGGCTGGCCTTGACTTAATGATGATATTAGTCTTCTTACTCCACAAACTTTTAAGTCTGAACCATTAAGTTTGCATCCATTCATTAAAGTTGCAACTCCCCACCCATTTTGGGAACCTAAGAAACTTAAACTTGGGTTGCTTTTTCGATACTGATCTATTTCTGCTTGTGTGTATGGTACAGACAAAACACCATCATTTGTTGATGTAAAAGCATATGCAAATATTTCTTGTACAGGGTCTGAAGCAATTCCTGCAGATATTGTATCACTTGATTGATATGTCATAATATCTAGAGAATAATAATTGATTTATATGTGTTACTATTATCTGTACGTAAATAATTGGAGAGAGGTTAAGATAATTTTTTATATATGTTTTTTCTAGGCTCAAATATTATCCCTTCATCTTTTAATTTATCAAGGACTTTTTGGACATCTCCTCTTTTTATATTCTGTTTTTCTGCAAGCTCCATAATATCATCAAAATTGATTTCAGGTTTTTCTGTCTCAAGTCTATCAATAATTTGTTGTATTGTTTTATATTGGTTTCTTGTTGATGCTGTAACACCTGTTGTTATTCTATCTATATCCATTTGCCCGGTTTTTGGGTCTATTCCAATTTTTTGGAGACAATAAAGGAGAAGGTCTATGGCTTTTTGCGCATATTCTTCTTTAACTTTCTTATCTAATTTAATTTTAGCATAAGCTTCAGCAAGTCTTACAATTGCTTCTAATTGTCTTGCTGTAATTGGCACTGATTTTACTCCACCTCCTTCTTCTTCAGAGGATGCATTTCTTATTGAAACATAAAAGTTTTTAATTTTTTCAATTGCTGGCTGTGTTAATACTGGAGATATTCCTTTTGCATAAGCAATATATTTTTTTAAGAAATCTTGAGTTATTTTAGTAATAGTTTTTGTTTTGTCTTTGTGAGTTTGCAAAATGTGGTCAGCTATTAAATCATCTCTTTTCAAGTCCGGTATATCTCTTAAAATAAATATTAAATCAAATCTTGAAATCAATGCGGGAGGAAAATTTATTTGTTTTGATATATCTCCATAAGGGTCGAATCTTCCAAATTTAGGATTTGCAGCACCTAGGACAGTAGTTTGACATCTAAGAGTTGCTCTAATATTAGCTTTTGCTATACTTATCGTCTGCTGTTCTAACGCCTCATGCATTGCCGAGGTATCCTCATCACTCATTTTGTCGAGCTCATCTATAGCACATAGCCCTCCATTTGCAAGTACTATTGCTCCAGCTTCAAGAGCCCAGCCTTTTGTCATCTCATCTTTTATCACTGTTGCAGTATTGTGTACAAATATACCATCAACTACAAAATTATGAGAGTCTTCTACTGTAAAATCATAAACGAATTCATATTGACACTTTATTTTATTTATATTTTTTATTTTATCAAAGATAATATCAGAGTTTGCTATAATTTCAAATTCATTATATTCTTTTAATGAAACTCCATGTTTTTCAATTTTTTCAAGTATTATTTTTAGACTCTTTTTTGATAGATTGTCATGATATCCAACATTTTTTAAAGAGATTTTATCTTTTTTTAATTGAATAGCTAATCTTTTGCTAATATGTGGAAGAATATCATAGTTTGAATGTTCTTTTTTATTTAATTCTAATAGTTTCAATAATTTTTCATTTTTTTCATGGTGTCTTAATTTTATATTATTTGCAAATTTTTTAATATCTTTTAAATTTGTTATAGATATTACATATCTATCATAAGCACCATTGATTTTCTCAGTTGTAGGACTTCTCTTTCTTAAAGTAGAATAAATCTCAAATCTAAGCAATACTAATTGCAGTTGTTTTGCAAGCATTTGAGAACAAGTGGAGAATTCTATTAAATTGCTTCCATTTTTATCATTTTTTAAATATATTGAGCCATCAGTATCATAGAGTCCTGCTAAATATTCTGAAAGTAATTCATTTTGCAAATGAAGTAATTTATCAGACATTTGCATTTTATTTGATTTTGACGAAATGCATAAACCAAGTTCAAATAAAATATTAGCTAAAATTATTGAATTTGTTCTTGCTGACTGCGGTCTAATATTATTACCAGAGACTAAGTTTGTCTTTAAATTGAAATTTTGTTCAATTATTTTACTAAATTCATTAATTAGTTTTGTTTCTTTATTACTAAGCCTTATTGAATAAGTACTTCCTGTTTTTCTTATATCTCCATCTCCTGCTATAAGTCCAGTTAAATATAATATGTCATTGTTTAATTTTCCATTAATATTTATATATTTACCATTATATAAACTGAGCTTTAAAGGATATTCAGAGATTTTTTTTCCTGAGTCTTCAAATAATTTTTTTATGATGTCTAGTTTTGGAGTACCTTTTGCAGTTTTGTTTATCCAGTTGCGATATAAATTATTTTCATTAATGTTGTAGTGCTTTGCAATATTTTTAATACTATTATATTTTTTTTTAAGAATATTTAGTACTTCTAAAATCTCATTTTCTAATCCATAAATGTGAGGATTAACATTACCTATCATATCAATTAGAGAATAATTTTTATTGCCTCCTATTAATTTACTTGGAGTTGATGCATACATTGTTTCATCAAGTTCTTTTGCACTAACCCACTCAAGTTTACCATTATTTAGAACAAATAATTTTGTATTTGCAGTGATTTCTATAGATTTGCCAGAACTTAATGATATTTTGTACATAAACTCTGGAGCTTTTAGTTTCCAAATAGATTTAGGATGCCTTGCATGTAGTTTGCATTTAGAGTTTAAAGATTGAATCTTGATATCATTTATTTCATCTTTTCTCCAGATACCAGGCCTATACAATAATTCATTTCCATCAAATCTATTTTCTACTACTGTCTCAATATTTTCAATACCTCCCGGATTTGACATAACTAAGCTTTTAGGAGATACGCACAATCCAGCTCCTGTAGCTGATTTACCTGAAACAAACATTGATTTAGGAGCAATTTTTACAGCAGATTTTAATAATTGGGATTTTGCAGCACCTGGGTCTCCAATTAAGAGCATATGAATATCACCTCTTGTTTTTATACCATCTCCTTTTGTTCCTCCTGCTCCACCAAAAAGCTGTAGTAGTATTGCTTCTTTTATTCTATTATATCCATAAATTGAAGGCGCTGTGTTTGCTACTAAAGTCTCAACTACATCATCTCTATTTGCTAGTTCTTTTATTTCTTCGAGTTCTTCTTTGGATATTATTATCTCAGAATATTCATCTTCAGATAATTCTATATAATTTCCTTCTATAAATAAATCATAATTTGTACTATCACCACCAGTTCTTGTTTTTACTGGAATTTCTCTAATCATCCCTACAACAAATACTCTTGAACCAGGGTTTGTTCTACTATCTTTAAATGGAGATACTAAATCATCCTGCAAAATAACATTTATTCTTTTTGGTTGGTCTGCAGAGTTGTCTAGTTGCTCAGGTATTTCTTCTAAGACTAAATTTTGAGAGTCAACTAATACTTTGCTTAAAAGTTCAACACCACTTTTACATTTAGGACATGCTTTTAGAGTTCTTGGTTTTTCATCATTTTGAGGGATTCTTAGTTTATCTTCTGAGAATGAACAACTTGGATTTGTACATAAGTATTCTAGTAATTTTAGTTTTGGTCTTACATCAGTTTTTCTTCTGACTAAACCTTCAATTATTACTAATTTGTTTAAATGTTCTGCCCTAATGTTTCTTATCATTAGTTTTTCGGTAACTGGCAGTGATGTTAATCTAACTCTTAATGTTTTGTCTTCTTCATCATCTAAGAATTGTTTTAGAGTCTGCTCCATAAGCCCAATTACATCATCAGGAAATGATAAAAGTTGTTCTGCAAGTTCAATGTCATATTCAGAAATATCAAAAAAATTAACAAGCAATGATTCTTGACCTTCATTTGCAGCTTTTCTTATATCATTTATTTTATATTCTTCAAAAAAGCCATGAAATTTTCTAATCAGAGATTTAGCATCAAGAAGTTCCATGAAAATATTAGATAGGTTTTTTATATAAATTTATGTGTGAATTATTTAAAAAAAAAAATAAATTAATCCACATTCTCATAAATTATATAAACAACTAATCTTTTTACTAATTATGAATAAAATTGTAGTTAAAGATAATTTTGCATTTGCTTATCTTCTAAAAACATTTTATGAAAAAGATGCCATATTAAATTCTTTTATAGCATATAAAGATTTTCTTGATTGCTCATATTCTGAAATTGGCAAATATTATATAATTAAAATAAAAAAAAAAGATAAAGAATATCCATTAGAAACTCTATCCCACGAATTTATCAATTATGTTTTATCAGAAATGATGCAAAAAAAAGATATCAATAAGCAATAAAAATGGATTTTAATAGTTTAATAAATAAACAGGAATATGAGGAAAAAATAAAAGATATTTTAAAAGACCCCCATAGAATAATTCCTGATTTAGATACTGCAATTTATATAAGTATTAAATACAATATTGCTCTTCATCCAAGATATCTTTATTACTGGAATGAAATTAGTGTTGTAAATTTAATTGATTTCTTTGAACATATTTATAAAAAATTAAAATTTAAAATAATTGAGAATGAAATTGCATATTCTTTAGTTCCAACTAATAAAATTAAAAGAACACTTGAGCTTCTTGGAATAGAACATAAATTAAAAATTCTGCCTATAGAACAAATTAAATCAGAGGATGAATCTGAGGTAGCAGTTATTAATAAGTTTAATACTAGAGCATTATTGGCTAATTTGGGAATCTATGATTGCAAATTAGATATTGCAGATTTTCATGAAAAATTAAAAATAATTATAGCTAACTGCAAATCAAATCTTATTGCAATGCCAACCGAGATTTTATCTAAATCTAGTGAGATAGAAATTAGAGATAAAGGTGGCAGTTACATAGGTGCTAGAATGGGAAGGCCTGAGAAAGCTAAAATGAGAAAACAATTTAATGATGAAACTAAATCTCATGGTCTTTTTCCTGTTGGTGCTGGTGAAAAAGTTGCTATTAAAAGATTTGGTTCAGATGAGGAACATCATGAGATAATACAAAATAGACTAAAAAATATAAATGTAGCTTTAAAGACTGGTTTTGTTGAAGAAAATTTTAGAATTTTCTTTTGTAGTACTTGTAATAAAGAAAGTATATATCCTAAGTGCCCAAAATGTCAAAATGATTGCGAACAAAAATATTTTGAAAGATATTCAGGTCTTCCTACTAATAAAGATAATGAAAAAGCTGTCTTATATAAAAATACTAAAATTGATCTTGAAGTTTATGAAAAGGATTTAAGAAAAATACTTGGGAGTGGTGTTGAGCTTCCAAAATATGTTAAAGGAATTTCTGCAACTATAAATAAGCATCATACGACAGAACATATTTGCAAGTCTTTTCTTAGAGCTATTAATCATGTTTATGTAAATAAAGATGGGACAGTAAGATATGATATGATTGAGATGGGACTTACCCATTTTAGACCATTTGAAATTGGAACTTCTGTTGAGAAATTAAAAGAACTTGGTTATACTACAGATTATTACGGCAAAGAGTTAAAAAATGATAATCAGCTTGTGGAGATTTTCCCCCAAGATGTTATACTGCCAGATTGCTCCGAGAGTGGAGATGAGTTTGCATCTGATTTTGTAATTAATACTGGAAATTATATCGATGATTTACTTGAGAAATTATATCAATTACCTAGATTTTATAATTTTAAAAATAAAGAAGATACTATTGGCCATCTCTTAATTGGACTTGCACCCCATACATCAGCGGGAATTGTTGGAAGAATTATTGGGTATTCTAAAACTCAGGGATGTTTTTCTCATCCTGTATGGCATGCAGCTCAGAGAAGAAATCTTGATGGTGATGAAAATGGAGTTATGCTATTGCTTGATGGGCTTTTAAATTCTTCAAGAGAATTTTTGCCTGATAGGAGAGGTTCTAGGACTATGGATGTATCACTTGTTCTTACAGCTCATTTATATCTTGACCAGATAGATGATGAAGTCCATGGAATGGATATAGCACCATATTATCCGCTTGAATTTTACAGAGCAAATAAAGAATATAAGTCTCCTAAAGAAGTGAAAATAGAAAAAGTTGAAAAAAGAATTAATAAAAAGGAGATAGATGAGAAATATCTTTATTATAAATTTACTCATGATACTACCGATATGAATGATACTATTATGTGTTCGTCATACAAGAGCGTACCTTCTATGAAAGAAAAAATGGAATTGCAACTAGGCCTTGCAAAGAAAATAAGGGCAGTTGATGAGCACATTGTAAGTTCACTTATTATAGATAAACATTTTATGAAAGATATTAAAGGAAATTTGAGGAAATTTGGCATGCAGACTTTTAGATGTACTAATTGCGGAGAGAAATATAGAAGACCACCATTAATTGGAAAATGCGTAAAATGCAATATGGCATCTATTAATTTTACAATTCATGAAGGCTCTATAAAAAAATATATTGAACCTTCTTTTAAACTTGTAAGAGAATATAATGTAGACCCTTACCTTGTTGAAAGTCTTGAACTTGCCAATCTTAGAATAGAGGGAGTTTTTGGTAAAGATGTTGATAGACAGAAAAACTTATCATCATTTTTTGGGAAATGAGATTACTTTTCAGAGAATTCTGCATCTTGAGCTTTTATTGATTTTTTTTGAATTTTCTTGTTATTTGATTTGCTTTCTTTTTTTGAGAAATCTGTTTTGAAAGTTCTAATCTCAATATTTTTGTACATAATATAATTTTTAAATGATAACATTTCCAGAAGTGATGCTAATAACCCTATTATTCTAAAAAGATATCCTATAAATGGTATTATTGCAATTATTGAAATTATTAGAAGAAATACTTCAATGATAACATTTAGAAGTCTTAGTCTAACAAATGATATTATTATCTGAACGATAATAAGTGAGATTAAAACTACAAAAACTTCATCATAATAAAAAGGAATTAATCCAATTCCAAAACATATTGCTATAATGATAGCTATAAGGTATTGAGCCGAGTCTAAAACTCCCAACCTTTTTTTATATGTGACTTTTCTTTCAACTCTCATAATTTATATAAACAGTCATCATTTAAATAATTACTTATCTTTTCTGTCATATACAGTAATTTCAATTACTCCAAGGTCAACTGAGCCTTCAAGATGATTTACCACGGGGACAAGTGTTCTGAATACTTCTCTGTCAATTGTTAGGGCAGAGTCAATTTGATTATCATAGAGAGTAATAATATCGTATGGAATAAACGATTCATCTTGGACAGTGCTATAATTATATAAACTTATATTTACAGTGCTTTCAGCTAGTTGTCTTCTAAGAAATTCTTTTCCTTTATCTTTTGAGAAATTTGAGAATGCATATAATGAGTGCAAATCCAGTTCATCATCAACAATTCCTCTCTCGGAAACATGCAGAAGGTCTAAATTTACAATATAGTGATATATTTCATATGCTTTTTCAATTTTTTCATTTTGCAGAATCTCTGCAATATCTTTTGAATTTTCTTTATTATACCAGCTAAACCCTGCAACAACTAAAATGTATACAATAATAATAATTCCAAATGTTTCACCGAATTTTACTTGAGATTTGGAATTTGAATATTTCATTTTTATATAATATTAATATATACAAACAAAATATTTATAAAAAACCTTTTTACAATTTATATATGGTAAAAAAAAAACAACTCGGCATTTTTGATTATGCAAAATCCCTTTGGGACTTTAGCTTTTACAAAAATAATATTAATTTCAACTCACTTTTAACATATGTTGCAGTTATGTATATTGCAACAACATTTTTAGCTGTTATTCTATTTTATAGAGAATATGGTTCTAGTTATGATATTGGGAGATTTTTTTCTAATCTTTTATCGATGCCATTAGTACTGCTTATTACTTACTTCTTTATGGATGTTTTTATTAAAGCATTTAGTGATGCTAAAAAAAAATTCTTTACAGGTTTTTTAGTATTTGCTGGTTGTACTCTGCCTTTTATAGGAATAGGACTTATTATTTTGAATTTTGCGTTGGGAACTCCTGATGCAGTAATAATATTTGTTTCATTTATTTTACTAATGTTGCTCATATATTATGTAATTAACATTATTATTAATTTATCAGTTTATTATGATACAACAAAATCTAAAGTTATTGCTAGTTTTATAATTACAAACTTACTTTATCTGATGATAATTGTAATTATATATGTTGCTTATTTTACATCAGTTATTGTTGGTGGAGCTCAAGCTGGTATTGTTTAGAATTAACATTTTTCTATTTAAAAATAAATTAAAAATCCTAAGAATTGCTATCCCCACTATAAAGGATGATGTATTAAGCAATTCTTCGAGACGGATTTTTAGTCATCGTTTAAAGTTAAGACCCACCATAAAGGATGGGGGAATCTTGAAACGATATAAAGATATAAAATATAAGAATTTAAATTTACATGAATTTACTGTGGACAGTCTCGTAATTGTCAAATATTTCTGACTTTGAGAACCACAACGAGATTTCTTTCTTAGCACTTTCAGGACTATCTGATGCATGTACAAGATTAGGAACACCAACACCTTTTTGGTCTGCTCTTGCGTAGTTCATGTGAGCAAAGTCAGCTCTTATTGTTCCTGGTGCTGCATCATTTGGAGCAGTTGAACCTAGCATTTTTCTTACAAAAGCAGCTGCATTTGACCCTTCCCAAACCATTGCAACAACTGGGCCTGATAAAAGCAATTCTTCAAGTCCCTTGTAAAAAGGTTTGTTTATTAAGTCTGCATAATGCTTTTTTGAAAAATCTGCATCAACATGAATGAATTTCATTGCAACAAGCTTAAGTCCTGTTTTTTCAAACCTGGAAATAATTTCTCCTACTATCTGTCTCTGAACTCCGTCAGGCTTTATCATAACAAATGTTTTTTCGATTGTCATATTAATAAGATTAAATACGATTTCTTTAAAAAGATTACCTTAGTAAATTCTTTGTTGATAAGTATTTCTTATTTATAATTCTAATACCTTTTGATGCTCAATTATGATGTTCTCTTTTCATATATTCTTATAAAGTTCATCTAAATTGTCATATATATACCCGCCACTAGCTTTAATGAAGTATTCTACTTGTACATTTATTTTGCAACCTTCATTTTCTCCGGATTTTCTAAAATCAAGTCTGCACCCTAAAATCTTTTTTCCTTTTGCATATGCATAACCTATCTCTGCTGCTGTACCTGAGTCAACATCAGGCCCATCAAGCATAGCAATTATTAAGTTAGACGAGTCTATTAAGTTTTGATTTGTTTTGCCAATGGAGTAATTTATTTTTTTTAGAGTTTCTATTTTTTCATGACTAGGTTTCATCAAAAGGGCATTTTTTAATTCATCAGTGTCATTTTCTTTCCATGTGTCAAGGACAATGTGGTTTTTTTCTTCAAGTATTTCAATTATCTTGTTGTGAAATGGCAATGTTGCTTTTGAAAACCCATATGGGCCTGCAATGTATATTATCTTTGTCATAATAATAGTCTAAAATACTAATTTATATGTTTTTTCTATTTATAGTCGTCCACAAAAGTTTTTCCTGCAGTCATTCATTTTCATTCATTCGGGACACTTTAAGTAATTACTTAAAGAGTTTTGTGTCCTCTCCACTCGCTCTGCTCGTTTTCTATATTGTGTTCTTAGAAGTTAAAAACTTTTCTGCGGAGCACAATATATAATATTTAACATTTATTATTACTTAAATTATTTTTTATGTCAAAATTTTATTTTGTTAATAATTGCTTTTTTATTACTTGACCTAAATTGAATTTACTTTTTGATGGGTCTCCTCCAGCATCCCAATCTCTCTGACTTGGTTTCTGAAATAATCTTGATGAATTATCATATCTACCAAAATTTTGTTTTTTTTCAGTTTTTTCAGTTTTTTCTCTTATATCTGATCTTCTTTTTATTCTTTGATTTTTTTGCATTAAAACATCCCTAACATATGATTCATTTCTGTCAGCAAATATAATTGAATCATTACCTAATATATTTTCTAAAACGCCTACTTGTTTTGAACCTTTAAATAAACCCATATGTGATAACCCAGTAGTACTGCTCACAATAAACAAACCTGAGTCTTCATCTTGGTATAAAATTCCATAATCTCCCCAAGTAACTTTATTTCTAGCAACTATATTTTTATGTTGGTTTTGGAAAATAAAACCATTGTCTATTTTAAATTTTCTATTTTGCTCTATAAAATTTGGATTTAAATAATCTGATTTCATAAAACCTATTATTTTTTTGTAATTATTTATAAGAACTCCAGGGACTAGATAATCAGTATATCCATCATGTGCAAAGCAAAAGTAATTTGCGGGAATTCGTTTAAAATCATCAAATGTATTTTGAAATAATAACTGGTTTCTTTGATAATCATTCATTCTTTCCATTTTAATAGTAAAAATTTTTAATAGTATTTAAACTTTAACAAATCCTTTATAAATGAGCAGTTATTTTTTTTAATATGGAATATACATTTTTTAAAGATATTTCTCAAGATGACATTGGAAAAGTGTTTAATTTGAGAGGAAGAATAGAAGTTGTTAAACAAACTTCTGGGCCCACACTTATGATATTAAATGATGGAAGTCAAAATTTTACTTTCAAAGCATTTGTAAAACCAGGTGCTAGAGCCTATCCTGAATGTGATGTAGGTGATTTTGTTTCTTTGAGAGCTCAAATTAATGAGAGAAATGGCGGGATAGAGGGAGAGGTAAAGGAGATGAGAAAACTACCAGAGTCAGAAATAGGGAAA
Organism: uncultured Methanosarcinales archaeon; assembly: GCA_964384165.1. GTDB lineage: Archaea > Nanobdellota > Nanobdellia > Woesearchaeales > UBA583 > UBA583. Next base: position 10,210 of record CAYLKB010000006.1, on the reverse strand, counting down.
TTGAATGAGGAAATTACTGCAAAAAACAAAGAAATGGTAAAACCTACCCATTCAGAGTTTTCAATTGAGTCTGAAGTACTAGAGTCATTAAAACCAAGATTTATTGAAATTGCCACAATGATAAGGCAGGCAATTGCAGAAGGCAGACCAATTTTACTAAGGCATGATGCAGATTGTGATGGGTATTCTTCTGCATTATGCATGGAAAGAGCAATAATTAAATTTATGGATGAAATTTCTGGTGGAGATAAGCAACTACAATTTCAGAATTATAGAAGAGCACCTTCAAAAGCACCATTTTATGAGTATGAGGATGCAGTAAAAGATGCTGCAAATTGGCTTCGTGACAAAAATAGGTCAGATGCAAAACCACCACTTATTATAATTACTGATAATGGATCTACTGAGGAAGATATTTTTGGTATGACTCAAATGAAATTGTATGATGCACAGATTGTTGTAATTGACCACCATTATCCTGGCGAAGTTAAAGATGGAAGAGCTATAATTGATAATTACATTGATGGACATATCAACCCTTATCTTACGGGATATGATTCTAATGTATGTTCAGGTATGTTAGGTTATGAGATGGCTAGGTTTATTTATCTTGATAATGGAAATTCTGTAATGATTCCAGCTATGGCTTCAATTCTTGATCATACAGAAGGTTCTGAGAAAGATAAATATATTGAACTTGCAGTTAAAGAAGGTTATTCTATAGAATATATGACAAAACTTGGAGAAATAGTTTATCTGCAATCACATTATTTAAGATTTCAGGAGGCTAGAGAGTTTGTAGATGATTTGTTTGGTGCTAATAAAATAATACAAGAGAAATTAGTAGAGATGTTATCTCCAGAAATAGAGAGAAGATATAATAGAGTAAAAAAGATAGCAAAGCATTACTCAATTATTGATGATTTTGGCTCATTTTATGTCGTAAATTTTGATGGAGAGAGAGGCACCTCAAGAGGAGAATTTCCTGCAGTTGGTAAATCTACTAATCAAGTTCATACCATGTTTGAGTCTGAGCTTGACAAACCAGTAATTACTATGACAACAGGTTCAACATTTTTGACAATAAGAGTATCTGATGCAATTAAAGGATTTTCAGTTCCTGAGTTCTGCAGTGAATGGATTGACAAAAAAATTCCTTTTACAGGAGCTGAAGGTGGCGGTCATGAACATGCAGGTTCAGTTAAATTTGTTGAATATGCTAAAGAGGACGTAATTAATCTTTTCAAGGAATATTTACGAGAGATTGCTATTAAACAGTAATATTTATTTCATTAACATTTGATACTCATTGTATATTTGCATATAATCTTTTGCCAATCTTGTATCTGAGTTTAATTTTTGTTGCAAAGTCAATTCCATAATAAACATAATAGTATCAAATTCATCAGTTTCTAAGTTTTGCATATGTTTTGATAGATTAAAAATCCTAAGAATTGCTATCCCCACCATAAATGATGGGGTATTACGCAATTCTTCGAGACGAATTTTTAGTCATCGTTTAAAGTTAAGCCCCACCCTAAAGGACGGGGTAATCTTGAAACGATATAGGTGTTCTAGTAGCGTCTTTACTAAATATTGTGGTTCTTTGGTCTATATGAATACTACTTGGTCTTATATTCTGATAGTCTTCATAAACTCCTGCAATATGGTCAATTACACATCTATCACCATACAATCCTCTAGCTGTTATAATAGTTTTCGAGTTGATTCTTGGCAATAAACTTTTTGTTTCATATTGATTAATGCCATTTGGAGTTTGATTTTGAATTATAAAATCAAGTCCTGTTAAAAAATTAGAATTTAATATTATTCTATTACTTAAATGAGTATTATTTTGAAGTAATTCAATTATTTCTTTATTAGATTCTGATATTCTAAAGTCTCTTAAAAAAACTGCAAATAAAATATTTTCTTCTTTTAATTTCTTTTGAATATCATCCAGCCAATTATTATTTAATTCATGCCTGCAATAAGAGTTATCAGGATGGACAATCATATATATTTCTTTAATCTTAAATATAGAAAGAGTTAAATATTTTTATTATTATTGATAAAGATGAAAGTCAGAGTATATAAGAAAATTAAATTATATTAGAAGAGTATATTTTTAATCGAATAGCTCCATTAAATCTTCCCATTCAAGTCTTTTGATAAATCCTTTATCTTCATTTACTAGATTTTCAAACATATTTCCTTTTCTTTCTTGTAGCTTTAGAATTTTTTCTTCTATTGAATCTTTTGTGATAAATTTATAAATATTTACAATATTTCTTTGACCTATTCTATGAGCTCTGTCAACTGCTTGTCTTTCTGCCATAGGGTTCCACCATGGGTCGTATAAGAATACCACACTAGCTGCTGTAAGATTTAGGCCCACACCACCTGCTTTTAGAGATATAAGAAAAACTCTAATTTTCTCATCATTATTGAAATCGTCAACTACTTTCTGCCTGTCATTAGTTGAACCATCAAGTCTTACATAAGTTATATTCATTTCTTTTAAATCTTTTTCAAATATATTTAACATGGATGTAAATTGTGAGAAAATTAAAACTTTCTTACCACTCTCAATTACTTCTTCAAGCAATTCCAAAAATTGTTCATGTTTCCCAGAGATTGATGTTTCGTTCTTAAAAGACTCATCAAGCAGAGATGGATGATTGCAAACCTGTCTTAATTTTAAAAGAGCAGATAGAATTTGAATTCTTGATTTATCAAAGCCTTGTTTTTGTATTAAATCATTTACATCAGCTTTTACCCTGTTTAATACTTCTTGGTATACAGCCACCTGTTTATTAGTCATTTCATTATATACCACTTGTTCTTGTTTGTCTGGCAATTCCTTAAGAACTTCTTTTTTAGTTCTTCTTAAGATAAATGGCCTTATTTTTGCTTGTAAAATCTCTAGTGCTAGCATATTATTTCTCTCTATTTTTGAAACAAAATCACGTCTAAAATCAAGTTTTGTTCCTAAATAATTTGGCATTACTAAATCAAAAGTACCATATAATTCTTCAAGATTATTTTCAAGTGGAGTTCCTGTTAGGAGCACTTTTCTTCTAGATGGAATTACTCTTACAGCTTTTGCAGAAAGAGTTTTCATATTCTTTACATAATGGGCTTCATCTAAGACCATGTAATTGAATTCAATATTAAAGTCAATATAATCACGATAGTCTTTTTGAACCATTGAGTATGAAGTGATTATTACATCATATCTATTAGCAAGGGATATGAGCCTTTTTCTTTTATCGCTATCTTTGTCCACAATTAATATTTTCATGTCAGGAAAATATTTTTTTATTTCAGATTCCCAATTGTATATTAGAGACTTAGGACAAATAACAATATGAGGTATTTCTCCTTTGTTCATAGCAAGTACTGTTAAAGTTTGAATTGTTTTTCCAAGCCCCATCTCATCTGCAAGAATACCGCCAAAGCCATATTTTTGTAAAAAGTATAACCAATATACTCCTTCTTTTTGATAATCTCTTAGTATTGATGTTACATTAGAGGGTATGTCAACTCTTGTTACAGGCTTTTTATCTTTTAATTCCATGAGAACATTTTTGTATTCTTCATTTGATTTTACTGTTTTAGATTTAATATCTTTTAGAAATTCATCAAGCTCAAGTGCGGTATGAGATGGTGTTTTATATTCGTTCTCGTTTTTCATGAACTCATATTTATCTAAGAACTCAATCCATTTGTTTATTTCTCTAATGTTTTCAACATTAATTGTAGTGCCGTCTTTCATCTGGACATATTTCTTATTTTTTGTCATTAATTCTTTCATAAAGTCCAAGTCAAAATATTCATCTCCAACCTTAAATTTTACATTAAATTCAAACATATTTATTCTTGTATTGAGCTTTGTATCAACTTCAAAATGTACATTGCTGTCTTCAAGCTCTAATCTTTGTCCATCTTTGTATTCGACGTTATATAAACTCTCAGCCCTAGGAAGAACCCTTTTTACAAAATTGTCAAGATTAGATATTGGAATCATTAAAAGAAAAGGAGATTTTGGGTTTTGAGAAAATCTAATTCTGCTGTTTTCAAATAAATCCTTGAAAATCTCTTCTGACATATTCTCATCGGGTATATATTCTATTAGAGAATCCTCTTCTTTTACAATTTTAATTGAAGTTTTCTTATCCACCCAGTTTAGAGTCTCTGCATAAATATAGTCTTCTATTGGAAATTTCTCTCTTCCTATTTTGTATTTGAACTGCAAGACTATAAAATGGATAGTTCTTCCAATTTCCAAAACTACAGGTGCTTTTGTTTTGATTAAATTATTATTGCTCAAGTTTTCAACATCAGGAGATACATTAACATTATGGCACTCTTTTATCTTGTTTAATATTGTATTTCTGAAATTAAAAAATGTTTCTATCGAAATCTTATTTTTTCCTTCTACTATTTCCATATAAAATTTTATCACAAGTCTTTCATCTAGATAATGAATTACATTATCAATTACAAAATATGCTTTTTCCTGTCCGAAGATAAAATCACCATAATCTACAACATCCATTACAATATTGCTATCTTCATCAAAATAGAGATTGATGTTTAATTTGTATAATCTCTCTGAAAATGTAACAATATTGGAATTGTAATAAAATGGAAAATTTGAGTTTTTTAAGTAATCAAAAATTAATGAGATATCATTAATTATCTTATAAATCGTCTGAACATTGCCTAGTCTGTGAGAGATATAATTTAATAGTGCGCAATCTGAGGATGAAAAAAAATTAAGTGTTTGGTTTAATTTTAATAATGATTGCAGTTCGCTTGCATTTAATCTCTCACCATTTATTTCAGTGTAAAATTGATACTGGTCATTTCCAGTTTTTCTCATAAAATATGCAAACTCTTTGTATTTCTTTACAATATCTTTGGACGAACTTTCCTGTATCAATAAACTTTCATCAAAAAAATCATTAGCCATTTTTATATAAATAATCACTCTAATTCCGCAACATTTATAACTTTTGCGGGTGATTGGCAAATGGGGATGAATAATTATATACTAATTAAGTAAATCTCAAGTTTTTATCAAATAAATTCTAGGTATATTTATAGAAATATCAATTAATTTTATAAAGAGATATTAATTGCTTTTATATATGAAAATCAACAGACCTTTTGATGCATTAAATAGCAATAAGGAAAAAGATATTGAAGTTGAATTGAAAAATTCAAGAATTTACAAAGGCAAACTAGAAGCTTTTGATATTCACTTAAATTTAACATTAAGTGATGCAACAGAGGTTGCAAATGGAAAAGAGAGCCAAGTTGGCAATATAATAATTAGGGGAGATTCTATTATATTAATTAAAAATCTTGAGTAAAAATGGTAAAAGGAACACCAAGCATGGGAAAGAAAAGTACAGGAAAGCTGCATATAGCTTGCAGAAGATGTGGAAACATATCCTATCATATGAAAACGGGCGTATGTTCATCTTGCGGATATGGGAAATCATCAAAACTTAGAAAATACAATTGGTCAAGAAACAAATAATTTTTTAATTAGCTAATTTTATAAGCATTTATATTCTTAATTTATTATGAAAGCAGTTATTCAAAGAGTAAATTATGCTAAAGTTTCAATTGGGCAAAAAGAAGTTAGTGAGATTGGCAAAGGTATCTTGATATTTATTGGCATTTCTAACAAATATAACGATGATAAATTAGAGTGGATGGTAAGAAAGGTTCAAAATATTCGTTTATGGCCATCTGAAAATAAGGGTTTTGATTTGTCAGTTAAAGATATAGGCGGAGAAATATTAGTTGTTTCACAATTTACACTATATGGAATAGTTGAAGGAAATAAGCCTAATTTTAAAAATTCAGCTGAGTACTCAACTGCAAAGCAAATTTACGACAAATTTGTTTATAGATTAAAAGATGATGGCATTAGAATAAAAACTGGCGAGTTTGGAGCTATGATGAATGTTGAACTTGATAATGATGGGCCTGTTACTATAATTTTGGAGAAATAAATATTATTTATGCATATTTTAAGATTTCATCTATTTCTTTCTTAATTTCATCGATACCCTCACATTTATCATTTGATGAGAAAATATTAAATCCATTTGCCAGAATATTTTTTATACTCTCATATACACCTATAATATCAGTTACAGCTAGAAATACTGCTGATGAGCCAATGACTAATGATGAACATGCTCCACCAGTTAATGCATTGTTGCAGACAAGCATATTTTTTCTTGCAAGCTTTGCCCCAACAGACCATAGAATTCCTACGGGGTTAGCTAAAATCTGATTTATTGCATTTCTCCAATATTCAAGAATTGTAAATCCTGGAAGGGCAAATACTTCACCAATTATGTATTTGCAAGTTCTATATGCTTCCTGTTTTTCACAAAATGTTGGGTCCAAATCATTTAATACTGCCTCATATGAGCATTTTATTGATTCGCATTTTAATTGTTTCCATTCATATGCTTTTTCTAATATTCCTGGCAAACACATTGTAACAATTGATAGAACTAATGAGCTTTTTACATTAAAAGGAGTTCCACCGCAAATAGAATATACTTCCTGCTGAGTTGTATATCCATCAGCAGGGAATACTAAAGACATTTCAAAAGGAAAAGCAAAGACCATTCCTAAAATGCATATGAATATTGAATTTATTGCGATTATATTAGTTTTCATTTTTATTCTTTTTTAACAGGTTCAGCTCCTGCCCCATAAATTGTACCCATATCAAGAGGATTTTCTCCTGCAAATGGTGAACATACAGCACCTGCCATAGTTTGATGTACATCAACTAACATATCTAGTCCTGGAATCTCTTCCCCACCTTCAAATAGATTTCCACCACCAAATTCTAGCATTCCTAGAAGAGCTCCACCATTATTGCAACTTACCCAATCACAGGTTCTTTTAATGAAACAACCTATTGAACCACCTTCCCCTTCACAAGCAACAAGATTTGACATAAAACTCTGTCCACCATATACAACTTTGTCATTTAACATTGCAATTGACTTTGTAAATGTGAATCCATGAAGTATGTAACTTACCATTGTCCATGCTTCACTAATTGTTGAGATAATTGAGCTTCCAGAGTATACTACATTGCAGATATTATTGAAAAAATTGTATACAGCATATGTTGTGTCAAACCATTCACCCATCCATTCAATATCTTCTATCTTTGAGTTAATTTTAGTTGCATGAGCTTTTAGAAGACTACCCTGAGGAACATCATAGAATTCAAATACCAAATTAAAATCAACTAACTCTTCGGGATAGATTTTTGTGCTATCTCTCTTTAAAATTGCAAGAGTACATATAATTTTCTTTTCATTTAGATCATTAATATTATTATGGTCTTTTAAATCTGCAAATAAAGCAATTTCTTTGTAATTATCTGTTTGCTCTGCAATTACAATATTATCTGGATAAAGACCAAACTCTGTAATAATTAAAGGATTTAGTCCTGATTCATCACAACTTTTGAGAATATAATTTACAATTGTTGTATTGTCAGAACTTGCTTTTTCGATATTTCCTTCAAACCATGCTTTAACTGATGAGGATAAAATTCTGTTTCTGTTTATCGGATTTAAAATTCTCAAATCATTTATTTTATATGAACTAAATGTTTCATTACTCCTCTTTAATACTTCTACTTCGTATGTTCCAATCTTAGTATTTGCTGCATTATCTGATGCATAAAAAGTTACATTTCTTTTTATATAACCATTTTCAACAATAATTCCTTCAAAGTCACATTGCATAACTGTTGTGTTATACATTGAGCAATCAGCTTTCATGTAATCCATACCATCTCTAAAGTCTATTTCAGAAAAGTTTCCAAAAATGAAGTTTTCACCATCTGAACCTAAATTATTATCTTCAACTAGCATCCTGAAATTAATTTTTTCTCCACTACTTACAATTCCATCTTTTATAGATTCGGTTTCAATTAAATCAATGCTTATTATGTGAGGAAGAAGATTATCTAATGTTAATTTGAGGTCTTGTTTATTCTTATTGTCAAATTCATCTATTAATGTAACTGAGAAAGTAATATTTAATCTGTCATATTCTTCATATACTTTAACAAGATTTCCAAATGACCATACATAATAATTGTTGTCAATGTCTGATTTCTCTGTATCATAGTTTATGAATTTAATTTTGTCAGTATCAAGAATTATTTTCTTAACTGTTGATGAATCATCAAATCTTAAATGAAGAGTTACATTATCGTCACTTGAACTAAAAATGTTTCTTATTCCTAAATCATTAAGTAAATAAAAATCTAAAATGTCTGGAGGGGCTGTGTCTATGAATATTTCTGTTGTGAAGTTTTCATTTGCTTGGTTGCCAAGTATATCTTCTGTCCAAATATTTATATTTATATTTTGAGTCTGATTAAGTTGAATTACTAGATTGCTAAAAAGACAGGAGAATGTTTCATTTTCAAGTTTGGTGCATTTTCCTTTTTGTTTTGAATAAACAGGATTAATTTTACTAAAATCACCCATAACTTCAGGAGTAGGAGCTGAGTCTAAACCAAATGATTCGTCGCTAACTTTTACTTCAAAAGTAATTTTTCTAGTTCCATCATAGGAGTAAGTTTTTTTCAAATCAAAGATATTAGGAGAATCTGAGTCAACTATATATTTTACAGACTTGCTAACGAAATTACCCATTTTATCAAATGCTGTTACAGTATATATTTTATCAGAAGTAATTGTGTCATTAATTTTAAATGTGTATGAATTTTGTCTCCCATCAAAAGTATAAGTTTCTCCACCAGAAATTATAATAGACTCCAAACCACTTTCCATATCTGTTGCGGTAACATCAATAGTTATATTAGTACCAGGTTTGTAAATGCCTTCTTTAGGATTTGGTTTAAATGTTGTTATTGATGGGCCTTTAGCATCAAAACCAAATGGAATAGATACTGTTTTGCCTGATGAACCATTAGGAGTTGCTGTTATTGTAGATGTAAAACTCTCAGGCATAGTAACATCATATGGATATGTAAATATAGCAGTTGTAATATATATGCCTTCAACATCTGCCGTACTAAATGAGTCTGCTGATATAGGGTTTGCTGATGAGAAAAGTTTAAACTTAAAATTATCATTTCCAGAATAACAACCATCTTCTGTGTCTTCAATATTTGCTTCAACTTTTAGTGGATTTTCTCCAAGATTAGGTTTAATATATATTTTATCTCCAATTTCATAATTGCCCATATATTGAGAACCTGAATAAATATCTACAGATTTTATGTTAGCATTGCAAGAGGCAGTTGCAGAAATTATATTTAAAATTGCAAGTAGGGATAGAGATAAAATAAAAAACACTTTTTTGTCTATAATCATAATAATAAATTAAAATATAATTTTTTAAATATTTGGTATTACCTTATAAAGACAAATATAGTTTAACGTTTGTATATAGAATTCTAGGACTTAATATTTTTTATAAAAAAAAAAAAAAAAAAATAATAATAATAATAATAATAATAATAATATCATGGCTTTAATTTCTTAACTGTTGCTTTTTCGGAGATAATTGCTGAGTTGCCAGAGAGGTCTTTTATTTTGATAGTAATTGGTTCCTCACCCCTAAGAACCTTATCGAATTTTTTAAGAAGATTTTTTATTCTTTTTCTTACTTCTTTTTCTTCTTCACCTTCTTTTAAGAATTCTAATTGTTTTCTGAATCTTTGAAGAACACCCTCTACATTTGAAACAAAATGCTCTCCCTCTAAAGTTGAATCAACACTTACTCCAAGCTTTGGAATAATAATTTCACAATCTCCCGATTTTATAACTCTGATATTTAAGTCTTCAATTGTTTCAACTTTTAAAGTATATTCTGCAGGACCAGAGGAGTTCTCAAGTTCTAAATCTGATTTTTTGTATCCACATGATTTACAACTAAGTGAAAATATAAAAATTGTGCCAGCATAAGGGTCAGGAGTTTCGTATTCTGTAAATACTGCAGTTTTTTTAGCGCACATTGGACATTGCTCATTCTCAACCTGAAATATATCTCTGGATTCTTCTGTTGTTTCAGTCATAATAATAAAATATGAGATGCATTTAAAAATCTTTTTTTTATTTGGCTCTGTCCGGAATTAATTTTTTAAATAAATTTCCATAGGAAATATGAGGTT
>CAYLKB010000005.1:26146-29508 GCA_964384165.1 uncultured Methanosarcinales archaeon | reverse complement strand
AATTCATTTATGAATTGTTGAGAGTCTTTTAGAAAATATAACTATAATAGCTCGAAAGGACACCATAAAAAAAAAGAATTTTTGGACAAAGCCATATTTTAGGCTTTGGTTAAAAATATATTTTTAAGGTTTTTTTTTGAGAATTTCGAGATTTTTAGAAAATGAATTGTTTGACTTAAAAGTCAAAGAGTTCACTTAAGAATGATTCTTTTTTTTTATTTTTGTGTTTATATTCGGTGTAATTTTCATCGTATTTGTTGTTTTTACTAGTGTTTTTACTTGATTCAGTATATTCTCTTGTTGAGAGTTCTATAATCTTATCTAGCTCTCCTCTGTCAAGCCATATGCCTCTGCACTCGGGACAATAGTCTATTTCAACATTTTTTCTCTCGCTTATTATGAGCTCAATTGTTTTGCAATTTGGACATTTCATTTTTATTCATATATATTATTTTTTTGAAATATTTAAACTTTATCTTGAATAGATATTATTTTAAATCAAATTCTTTTAGAAATACTCTAAAAAACTCATTTTGTGGAAGTTTTGGATTTTTTGATGATTTTGCATTTGTGATACAATTTAGTTAAAAAAAGACGTCTTATTGTCTTTTTAATTTTTTTAGATTTTATTTTATGTTGTTTTTAATTTTATTTTCTTGTTTTATTATCTTATTTTATTAATTTATTTTCTTTTTCAGATGGAATAGTAAACCAACATATTTATAAAAGCCATGGTATTTGTTTTTATCAGAAGAAAGGAGATGAGAAGCAGACAATAGTTCTGTGGAGTTAAGCTCTTTTTTGAGAAACCATTATTCTTTCTTCATTAATTTCATTTAAAAAATGGAAAAACTTCAAGAAATGTACAATGAAGAAGTAACTCCGGCTAACGAAATAAAGGGTTTTACTAAGTCTTTTCAGAAAAGGACTAAGGATAAGAGAGAAGAAAACAAGGATATTGTTGAACTTCTTGGATATCAAAAAGAAAACAAAATTATTATCGGTGCTAAAGTTACTGAGAAAGCATTCAAAAAAGCAGGAGTTGCAAAAGTTTTTGTGGCTCAGAATTGTGATGAGTTTGCACTTAAGAAAGTAGAGCATTATGCAAAAGTTGCTGGTGTTGAAGTTGTTAAACTTGATGTTGATAAGGAAGAGCTTTCATTGAAAATGGCTAAACCTTTTTTAATATCAATGGTTAGTGTGAGGGCTTAAAAAAGATGGGAAAGAAAACTAATGGATTATTTGCAGCAAAAAAATTAATCGAAAGAAGAAATAATTTCAAGAAAAGAAAGGTTGATTTACTTGAAAAAGCAAAATATGACCCTCTTGAGAATGCAAATCAGGCAAAGGGAATAGTTCTTGAAAAAACTGAGAGGGAAGCTAAACAGCCAAACTCAGCTCTTAGGAAGTGTGCTGTTGTTCAACTATCAAAGAATGGAAAATCTATTACTGCGTTTTTACCAGGAAATAATGCTTCAAAGTTTGTAAATGAACATGATGAAGTGATGGTTGAGGGAATTGGTGGAATTAAGGGAAAATCCAAAGGAGATATTCCCGGAGTTAGGTGGAAAATAATTCAGGTTAATGGTCAGTCTCTTAATGCTTTAATTAGAGGAAAACTAGAGAGGGCAAGAAAGTAAAATGGTTAAGAAAACAACTGAATTTGCTGATGTTAAACTTTATGATAAGTGGAGTTTTGATGGAGTAGTTGTTAGTGATGCTGGTCTTACTGGTTATATAAATATAAAACCTATTTATGTTCCAAGGACTAATGGTTATTATCACAATACAGCATTTTACAAAACTAAAGTGAATATTGTTGAGAGACTTATGAATAGATTGCAAGTTGCAGGCCATAAAGGTAAGAAACATAAAATTTCTTCAGGTCACAATACTGGAAAGGTTAAAATGCAATCTAATCTGGTTAAAGAGGTTTTAGAAATACTTGAGAAAAGAACAAAAGAGAATCCTATACAGGTCTTAGTTTCTGCTATTGAGAATGCGGCTCCCAGAGAGGAAGTTATTACTATTGAAAGGTCTGGTGCAAGATATGCGCAAGCTGTTGATATGGCTCCACAGAGAAGAGTTGATTTAGTTTTAAGATATCTAGTTCAAGGTGCTGCTCATAAGGCTTTTAATAAGACAGTTTCTCTTAGAGATGCTTTGGCTGATGAAATTATGGATTGTTTTTCAAATGGTGATAAGAGCATGGCAATGTCTAAGAAGAATGAGATTGAAAAAATGGCTGCAGCTGCCAAATAAAATTGCAAATTAAAATGGACGCAAAAAACATAACAAGGACGGGGACTACATGTGTTGGACTAAAGTTCAAAGATGGTGTGATTTTAGCATCTGATAGAAGAACTACTGCAGGGTATGTTGTTTCAGACAAATCAGTTAAAGTTCAAAAACTTGCTGAGAATGTTATAGCAACTCATTCGGGAACAGTATCTGATGCTCAGCTTCACAAAAGAATCATCAGTGCTGAGATTAAGTTAAAAGAACTTAATACTGAAAGAAAAATTCATGTACGAGAAGCTGCATTGATAGCTAATAATATTCAATATAGAAATATAAGAACACCTACTACAATTGAACCTATTGTTGGTTATTTAATTGGTGGATATGATGAAGTTAGTGGACCTGAATTATATGAAGTAGGGTCTGATGGGACTCTTCTTGAGTTTGAAGGATTTGCATCAGATGGTTCTGGAAGCATTTTCATTAAATCTATCTTAGATAATGAATATAAGAAAAATATGTCTGAGAAAGATGCAGTTGCACTTGTTGAGAAAGCACTTCTTAGTGCTATGAAGATAGATAATCATAGTGGTGGTGGAATTGTTATGATGATTGCAAAAGAAGATGGTATTAAGGAGATTGACAAGAAAGTGTTTAAATCTGAATTAATAAAAGAGGAATAAAAATGGAAATTAAAAAAGATTTTGATAATAAGTTGCTTAAGAGAAAGGAACTTGAAATATTTTTCGAAGGAGGAGTGGCTTTGAAAAGAAATGAGATTAAAGACCAAGTTGTAAAAAAGTTGAAAGCTAATGCAAATTTGGTTGTGGTGAGCTTTATTAAATCTTATTACGGTAAGAGAGATTTGTTAGCTCAGGTTTTCATTTATGAAAACGAGAATGTAATGAAAAAGTTAACATTAGGGCATATGCAGAAGAGAAATGAAGTAAAACAAGCTCAACAAGAGGAGGCTTAAGTAAAATGACTAGATATAAGCATCCAGCAAAAAAAGCTAGATTAATTAAAGCTAATAGGAATACTAAATGGGCTCCAGTTTTTGCAATTCTTAGGAAGTTTGGAGTAGGAAAGAAAATTCATCCGTCTAGACTTTCAGCTAGAAG
>CAYLKB010000005.1:0-26136 GCA_964384165.1 uncultured Methanosarcinales archaeon | reverse complement strand
AAACAAACTTAAAGTTTAAGTTTGAAATTATTTTTAGTTATTTGTATATTTAAAGAATTTTTTTAAATGCATTATTTTTCTTAATTGTATTTAATATTATTTTTGAAAACTTTTCATATGCTTTTTCAAGATTGTCATTAATAATAATTATATCAAATTTTTCTTTTAGAGCCATTTCTCGTCTTGCATCTGAAAGTCTTATTTCAATAGCAGTTTTAGAATCGGTACCTCTTTCTTTTAGTCTTTTTTCAAGTTCTTCGCTGTTTGGGGGGGATATGAAAATTGTTGTAAAATATTCTGGACTTAGTTTTTCTTGTAATGCTAATGCTCCTTGAGTGTCTATATCTTTGATTAAAATGCTACCATTATTTATTGACTCATTTATAGTTTTTTTAAGGGTACCATAATAATTTGAGAATACTTCAGCCCATTCTATAAATTCGTTTTTTTCTATTTTCTCTTCAAATTCTTTGATACTTAAAAAATAGTAATTAATACCATCAATTTCATTTATTCTTTTAGGCCTTGTTGTAGCTGATATTGGAAATTTTGCCAAGTCTTTGTTGTCTTCAATAAATTTTTGAATAAGTGTGTTTTTGCCGACTCCAGATGGGCCTACAATTGCAAAGAAATGACCTTTTTTTTTATTTTCCATATATAATATTAAAGAGTTTGTATTTAAAAAACTTCAGGTTGAAAATTTTAGTAAAAAAAGAAATTTATCAAAAGAGCTGGTGTTTGAGGAAATACTACAAATATCACTAACATTGCCATGAAAATAATTAAGAAAGGAATTAATAATACTATTAATGTTTTTCCAAGTGAGAACCCATATATAGTTGAAATTGTTAAAAACATAGTATATATGAAGAAAAGTAAGAATCCAGTTAATAAAAATAGGGCATATCTTGTATCAAACATAGCAAATATTCCAATAATATATATAATTATTGTATAAACTATTGCTGTGTGAAATCCTACTTCCAAGATTGGTTTTACGTGTTTTCTATTATCAAGTAGCTCGGCCATAAGGCCAAAGAATCCATATGTCATGTAAACTATTAAATTAAATAAAAATGGATAAACCATTAATAGACCAAATAGCACAGCATTATCTAATTGCTTGCCATCTATAAAAACTCCTTTTGTACCTAAACTCATAAGATATATTACCATTACTATTACATAATTTAGGAATAGCGTACTTATGAAAATTTCCTCAAGTTTTTTTTCTTTAGAAACTTCTTTTATTGTTTCTTTATCGAATCCCAAGATTTTTAGACCGTTTATTAAAGATTTTGTTACATACATTTTAATAATTTTAAAAATTATAATTTATATAAAGATTATTTATTATTGTTTAATAGGGAATTGTATTTTTATATTACAATATTATTTTTACATTAATTTTAAGTTTTATTTTTTGCAGGTATTTCTTTATTTGGAATTTTAACTATCCAACTTCCTTCGATGTTTGTTTTTTGATGCTTAAGTTTGACTTTTAAATCTTCTATTGAAGAGATTTCATTTTTTTTATCTTCATCAATTTTCATAATTAATTCTAATATTGATGAGCAACTATAAGTTTCAAATTCTCTTTTTATGCTTTTTAACTTTTCTATCTCAAGAATTTGGTCTTTTTCTGTATCAAGTTTTTCATTTAATACTTTTTCTTTTTTTTCAAGTTCTTTTTTTAGTTCAATTATTTCTTTTTCTTTTTTATCCTTAATTATTTCTAGTTCTTCAATTTTATTTTTAGTTAATTCTTGTTTTCTTGATAATTCAATGTCTTTTGTTTTTTGAACTGATTTTTTTTGATTTAGAAGTGTTTTGCATTTATGAATTCTTTTCTCAATTTTAAGGTTTTTTTCATTTATTTTTCTTATTTTGCTTTTAAGTTTTGCTTTTATATATGTGCAGTCTGAAAAGGAAGTCCAGTAAATTAGGCCTGCTGTTGCAAGAAATGATATTATAGATGGACATTTTTTTTTTCCCATTTTCATATTGTCTTCTACAAGAGAGATTTTGGATTTAATGATTTCAATACTAATTTTACTGTCTTCAATTTTGAATAAGTATTCATTAATTTTTGTTTGCAAGTTGCGAATTTCGTTTTCAAGTTCTGATATTGATGATTTAGCAATAAATATTTCTTCTAGTGATTTTTTTTTTTCTAGAATTGAGTCTATTTGTGTTTGAGTTGAAAGGATTTTTTTTTCTATTGTAATAATATAATTGCTTTTGTAGTCTTTTATGTCCTCTTTAATGTTGGTTAATATTTCATTTTCATTATTTAATTGGTCTTCAATGTTTGAAATTTTAGATTTTTCATCTAGGGATGCAAATTCTATATAATCATTGAGTTTTTGTTTTAGTTTTTCTACATCATTTCCGTTAACTGACCAACTTAGCTGTTTTACAATATCTAGCTGAGATGTTTTTTCTATGAAGTCATAGTCATCATCATCAGGTTTAAAGAAGTTTTTTTTTTTGTCAGTTTTGTTTTCAATAAATTTGGAAATTGTTTCAAAGTTTTCAATAACTCCTGTGAGTGGGATGCATTTTCTAGGTCTGTTTTTTATTTCCTCTAATTTTGATATAATTTCTTTATTATTTTTGAGGAAATTCTTTGTTTCATTGGGTAGCTCAATTTCAGGGATTTCATCTGAGATAAATAAATCTGTTTTATTAGTTGAGAATATAATTGAGTTTTTTATATAGAAGATTTTATCATCGGGTGAAGACTTTGTTTCCATGAAAAAATATTGAAACTAATATTTATAAGCTTTTGTTATTTTTTGTATTTATATGCTTGATAAGTTTAAAGACATAATTGTCGCCGGTGGTTTGCCATTAGTTCTTCTTCTTCTTTTTTTTGAAGGTAATCCTTTTGTTGGTAACTTTATTCCAGGACAAACAATTGTTTTTATTGTCGGATTTTTAATAGCATCAACTGGACTTTTTGAAGTACATTGGGCATTGCTTGTAATATTTTTTGGTGGTTTCTTAGGGGATTTGTTTGGTTATTTTTTAGGTTATAGGATAGTTAATCTCAAGACATTCTTGAATTCTAGAAAGAATGACAAATCTTTTTTAAATTATGCTAATGATTTTTTCAATAAATATGGCAGTTGGTCAGTAATACTTGGCAGAGAAGTTAATTTTACTAGGTCTTTCATACCTTTTTTTGCTGGGATGTCAAAAATGAATTTTGGGAAATTTTTTCTTCTTGCAGCTTTAAGTAATATTTTGTGGACGATTATTTCATTTTATTTGGGTTTTTATCTTGGATTTTTAGTTATTGAAAAGTTTGAATTTATATTTGAGTTTTTAGTTTTATTATTAATTTATTTTATAATAATTTATTTTGTTTATGCTAGTTTTAGAAATTTCTTTTCAAAAAATTTAGTTCTTTTAAGAGATTATGCTATACATAATATGATTTATCTTGGTTTTTTGCTTTCAGGTATTATTATTTTGCTTTTTGCTTATCAATGGGGTTATTCAGTTATTATTAATGAATATTTTATTTTATTTTTTTACCCAGGTATTGGTCAGTTCTTTTCTTTTTTTGTAAGTTTTAATTTTGTAATCTTTTTGATTTTTGTTCTTCTTTTATTTATAATTTATAAAAGGGATTTTAGACATTTTTTGATTTTTTTATGGATTCTGATATTCTCTATTTTTTTTAATATTTCATTTGGAGTTCTTCTAAAGAGATGGTTTGATATTTTGCCGTATATTACTGTGATTCTTATTACGATTTTAGTATTTTTTGCATATGTTTTATTGAATAGATTTAGAGTAAATTACAAGATGAGATTGATTTTTAATAGTATATTGTTTTTTTTGATTTTTTTTCATTTAATTTTGAAGTTTTCTTTAACACAGAATTTTTTCATGGTTTTGCTTTCTTTTTTTATTGCAGCTTTTGAGTGTGAGATACTTGTTATTTTATCACATTATAGAATTATTGATAAGGAAATTTCTATTGCTATGAATAGGGATGTAATTATTAATGATATTCTTAGAATAAAGTTTTTTGGAAAAAAGAAATAAGATTTTTTTATATTTGTGGTTTTTAGAATTTTTATAGTTTTAGTTAATTTTAAATATAGTTGTTAGTGGTCATTTATTATGAAAAAAATTTATTTGGCATCTAATTCGCCTAGAAGGCAGGAATTATTAAAACAGATGATTGGAAATAATTTTGAAATTATTTTAAGTGATTATGAGGAGGATAATAATAAAACTATGAAGCCTTGTGACTTAGTTGTTTATGAGAGTCATATGAAATGTATTTCTGCAGTAAAGAAAATTAATTCGGGGGTTGTAATTGCATCAGATACCATAGCTGTTTTTGAGGGAAAGTCTATTGGAAAACCTAAAAGTTTAGCTGAGGCTAGAGATTATCTTAACAAATTTAGCAATAATGAACTTGAAGTTATTTCGGGATTTTCAGTTATTGATGTTGAGAGTGGCAAAGAAATTAATGATTATGAAATAACAAAAATAAAATTTGCTAAATTAGATGATGAGACTATTGAGAATTATCTTAAAATAGGGGAATCGCTTGATAAGGCTGGAGGATTTGGTATTCAAGGCAGAGGTAGTGTGTTGGTTGAGAAAGTGGATGGTTGTTATTTTAATGTTGTAGGTTTGCCTATTAATAGATTATATAGAGTTTTTTTAGAATTGGGAGTAAATGTTTTTGATTATGAATGATGATATTGAAATATGGTATCATATTTCATTGTATTTACTTTAATGTATTTAATAATATTTATAAAATCATATTATTAGTATTATTTATGTATAATATTTATAAAAAGGCAATATCTCCAGTAGTTTCAGTTTCTTTATTGATAGTCGTAGTTGTTATTTCTTTAGTTTCTTATCAAGTATGGTTTAGCAATTATTCTTCAAAATTATATTCAGATGTTGAAATATCATCTAATTTGGGAAATAAAGTGTATATCGAAAATGTTATCGGGAATTTTATTTATTTGAAAAATGGTGGGAATGATAATGTTATTGTAAATAAACTTATGTTAAATAATTTTAATTGTAGATATGATTTAGAGTTAGAACCTGGAATTACAAGTTTAGATATTAAATTATGTCTTGATAATATTATCTCTGAAAAAGTTTAAATTCATTTAATTACAGATAACGAAGTTGTGTCGAAGATTGAATATATTAAATTAAAGTCTCTTTTTGAACCTGTTTTTTCATGGAATATTACTAATGGTGTTGGTAATTGGGACCAAGCACTGATGTTATATGTTGATGATAATGAAAATTTGTATGTTACAGGTGCATGGGATGGTGGAGGGCCATATTTTAGTGCTAGAAGTTTTAAATATAATATTTTGGGTGATACTGTTTGGTTTGTATCAAATAGTAGTGCTATAAATCATGTTATCGGTAGTGCAATTGTTGTAGACTCAAGTAATTACATGTATGTGAGTGGTAATTATGAAACAGATATTTTATTAAATAAATATGATTCAAATGGTAATTATATTTGGGGAAAAACTATTGATCTTGGAAGTTATGAAAATTTTAATGATTTAAAAATTGATACTGAGGATAATATTTATGCTTCGGGTTATCATTATGTGGGGCCAGATAGGAATATTACTCTTTTTAAATTTGATTCTAATGGCAATAAGATTTGGAATTTGACTTTAGGTACAGAGTTTAATGAGTCTTTTTCTCCAGTAATGGATTTATTTAGCGATAAACTTTATGTTTCGGCTTATTACCTAAATAATTCTAAATTTTATTCAATATTAAATATATATGATACGGATGGAGATTTACTAATAAATAAATTTATTGAGGACTTTGGAATAATGTCTATTACTATTAGTCCTAATGGTTATATGTTTTTAGCTGGTTTTACAAATATTGCTACTGATTATGACATCATTATAATTAAATTTGATACTTATGGAAATGAGATTTATAGATTAACTATTGATAGTACTGATAATGTTCAAGTCGTAGATATTGATACAGATTATACTGGGAATGTTTATTATGGAAGTAAATTTAATTTAAAACCTTTTTTTGCAAAATTTGATAATTCATTAAATTTAATTTATAATCAAACATATGATTATATTTCTTCAGGATATATTGGAGACATATCTGTTGCTGAAAGTGGTAATTTATATATGATTGCAAATAGGAATTCAGGTAATAGAGATTATATAACAATAAAATATTCTCAAGAATAATTAGGGTTTTAGTGATACTGATTTTATATTTCTTAATTGATTGATTTAATTGAAGTGGTGACAAAGTAATATAAAATTTTTTACTTGTTATTTATTATCAATAATTGAAAATGGTATTGGGTTTAATAGAATTTTTATTAGGTGGCAAGAAGAAGGTAAAAGTGCCTAAATCTGGCCAGGTATCCACTCCGGTTTCGGGAGTAGGAATTAATGTGGGTCAGGCAGCACAATCTCAGACAGGCAATGTGCCTGATGGCGCTGGGTATCCTACTGAGAATGTTCAAAACAATCAAGTGCAGAGTCAGGATAATCAGAATCAACAACAAGTTCAGCAGAATTCCCAAAATGTTGGAGATAATTCAGGTTCTCAGCAATTTCCATCAGGTCAAAATGGCAATAAAAAGTCAATAAGTGAAGTAATCGGTAAAATACATGAAGAATTAAAATCGACTAATGAAAGAATATCAGAAATGGTTTCAGATATTAAAACTATTGAGAATACAGTAAATACTTTAGGTCATAGGATGGATGAATTGGAAGAATCTAAAAAAGTTGTTGATGAGAAATTTTCTGAGATAGATCAAAATATGAGTAAATTTGTTTCATTGTATGAGCTCGTTAATAATCAATATAATCCTTTTGTAGAACAATTAAATATAACTCCGCAGGCGCAAGCAGAAGTTAAACAAGTTATACTTGGCCAGGATGGTAATTCTTTAGGTGATGAACAGAGTCAGGGTTCTGTTGCAGATAAAAATTTTAAAGGTATAGATTTGAGTAAAATTGCTAATGAAGCAAAAGATAAAAATGAGTATAATGCATTTGTGCAACTTGATACAATTAATATTGAAGAAGCTGCAGGAGATGCTGTGCCTCTTACAAGGATTAAGAATAATACAAATTCATTAGTTATTATTTTAAGCTGGCTTGAATACATGATTGGCAAAGTTGGAATTGATGAGACTAGAAATTCTCTTAGGTATTATACTGAAGTTTTAAGATGGATAACGCCTGAAGTTTATTTTGAGCTTGACAAGTATTTGAGAGGAATGAAAGATAAAAAGGATGTTGAGGAAGGGGCTTCGCTTAATGTGAAAGACCATATTGTTTCATTGTATTTTATCAGTAAATTGAATGAAAAAACACTTGATGATAAATTAACCAATGCTGTACTTCAGATAATTAAGAATTAATAAATTTACTTTAACATGAAATGGCAAAAAAAAGCAGTAGGGGATGCAATTAGTACTTTGATATTATTTATTGCAGTTATAAGTGTTACGACTGGGTTGGTGATTGTTTTTAAAGATTATGTATTTGATTCACAAACTGCTTTTCAGAGTCAAAGTGAACTTACTTCAAATAAAATTAAAACTTCTATTTCAATAACCAATATATATTATAATCAATCTTCAAATGTAAGTTATATCTATGTTAAGAATGTTGGTGAGACAAAATTAAATACAGAATTGTTTGATTTATTTATTGATGGTAAATTTTATGAGAGCTTTAATATCTCTGATGCTACAGACTTAACCACGCCTGTAATAATTTTAAATTTGCAGGAAACAGTTGCTATAATTAAAAATATTAATTTGACATCTGGTAGTCATAATATAGTAATCAATACTGAGTATGGTGTTGGAGATGAAGAATCTTTTAACATATAGGTTTTTAAAATGAGTGGTTTTGGGTCTGCTGTAGGATTTGTATTTCTTTTTTTAGTTCTTATAGTCACTTTTGGAGGAATTTATTATTCATATAATACTCAATTACAAGACCAGCTAGATATTATGGAGTCTTTTCAAAAGGAAACAAAAGAAAATAAAAATTTTGCCTATGAAATTGATAGTGTTTATTATAATTCTGGGAGATTGTATATGATAATTAACAATACTGGAAATGGGGATTTAAAAATGAAAGATGATGGTGTTGTGTGTTGGAGTGTGTTTGTAGAAAATATATTTTTTGAAAAAGAAAATTTAAACATGAATATATTCAGACATATTTCCAATGATTATTTTATTCTTGAGACAGGTGGTCAAGCTGTGTTTTCTTTCAAATATGAATTATCTGAGGGGGAAAATTTAAGTCTTAAAGTATTATCATGTTCTGGCATTGAGAAATTTTTTAATTTTGAATATGATGTTTCTGGGGAGTGGTCTTATAATTGGGAGTCCAAAAAGATTATTAATGTTTATAACATGGCTAGTGAGAGTATGTGGGATTATCAAGTTGAACTTGAGTTAAATTCTTCTAATTTTGATTTTGAAAATGTTGATAGGGCTGATTTAAGATTTGTGACTAGTTTGAAAAATTTTTTTGTTGCTGATGTGACTTTTGATTTAGAAAGCCAAATATTAGATGATTACTCAAATTTTTCTAATATTGTAATTATGGGTTCTTCTATTATGGCTGATAGTAATGACCCTAGTTTTATTCAGGATGGTGTTGTCTTTGGTGGACTTAATTTTGATGGAGTTGATGATTATGTTAATATTACCTCAAATGATGTGAATTTACTTTTAAATAATACTTTTTCTTTTTCTGGATGGATAAAATGGGATGGGGGTGGTGATAATTATCAGAGTATAGTTGAGTTCTCAGAAGTTGGAAATAAAATATCAATAATAAATGATGGTGGGTTTAATGATGGAAAATTAAACTTTTCTTTATCTATTAATGGTTTATTATATGAAGTTATTTCAAATAAATCTATTGATAGAAATTGGATTTACATAACTGCTGTTTATGATGGTGGGGAAATGGAGTTATACATGAATTCTGAGAAAGTTGGCAATCAATCTGTTTTTGGTAGT
Source organism: uncultured Methanosarcinales archaeon (assembly GCA_964384165.1). Classification (GTDB taxonomy): domain Archaea; phylum Nanobdellota; class Nanobdellia; order Woesearchaeales; family UBA583; genus UBA583. The sequence goes on along the minus strand of CAYLKB010000005.1, from coordinate 17,072 downwards.
ATTGATACTGGGGAAAATAGGGTTTCACTAGGTTCTAATTTAGCTTTTTTGGAAAATTTTAAAGGTAGTATTGATGAAGTTAGGATGTCAAATGTTGCATTTGAGATAGGTGAAATTAATGAATTATATTATAATAATTTTATTTTTAGGGTGTTGGATTATTATGTTTTATTCTGGGATGAGAGTTCTCAAAAAGCTATAGTATTTGTTAAAATTCCAAATATTGTTGCTAATTCGTCTTTTAAAATGAGTATGTATTATGATGCAGATAGTAATGTTAATTCATTATCTGATATTGAGTCAGTGTTTTCTTATAATGTTCCAAGAAAAGTTGGATATATTGTAAATGATAGGACTGCTTCTCAAGGAATAAGTGTGCTCAGTTTATATGATGATAATAAAATTATTGTTGGAAGTAATGATTTTGAATTAGATGAGCAAATTTCAGATACAAATTTCTTTCCAGTTTCTGAGTCTGATGCTGTTTTGATGAAATATTTAGCCCAAGTAGAAGGCCAAGGTGATGGTGTAGAAACTTATGTTCCTATTTCTTGGGCAGGTACTGAGTTTTATTATAGTGGGTTTAGAAATGGCAATGATAGGTTTTGCATGTTATCTCCTTGGGGGACTGCAAATGTTGAGATATTTGATGCAGGAGTTTCAGAATATACGGGGATTGTAGATTCAAGTGGGGATTGTGTTACAAATGATATTGCTGATTCAGGAGTAACGAGAAATCTAAGATTTTTATCGGATATTCCTATATTAGTTTCTTATCATGGGGCTGGTGGTGATTCTTTTGTTATGTATCCTGCGACAAATCAAGATTTATATGGAGTTCCTTCTAATTCATTATATGTTGCTAATGGGGATGAAAATGCTGCTATAACTTTTTTTCGTTCTGATGGTACTGATGATTCATATTCTATAGGCAATTATGAATATTTAACAGAAGGAGGAATTGGAGGGGATGGGGATGCATTAGCGTTTAAAATAGTAAGTGATGTTCCTATTGGTGCAATACAACAGGCTGATACGGATGGTTCTGAGTCTTCAGTTTTTGCACCACTTAAGGAGATGGGCGTAAAATTTGGGTCAGCAGACCCTATTGATTATGTTGTTTTTGCATCGCCATATGCTAATGCAAATTGTAGTATATTTAATTCGGCTGGAGGCCTTGTTGAAAATATTCCTATTGGGGATGGTACAAATGGGGTTTACAGGTATGGATTTAATGTTCCATCAGAAACGCCATATCTTGCAGGAGATTGGATGGTTGAGTGTGATAAACCTGTGTGGGGTTATTATGAGTTAGATGAAGGAGCTACAAATGATGGAGATGAGAGTAATATGGTTGGTCATTTACAAATGAGGCAATATATATATCCAGAACCTTTGGTGAGTTTTATAAATTAGGTATTGATTATATAATTTATGGTAGATGTTCTTTTAAAAAAAGAATTGATTAATAGGGTATTATACAAGCCTCTAGTTGGGAAAGATATTAGAATAATTGAGTCAAAAAATCCATTTCTAGTAGGTATAACTGGTGTTATTTTATATGAGACAGCACTTACTTTCCATATTGAAACTGAAAAAGGTATAAAAAAAGTTCTAAAGAGTATAATTGTTTTTGAAACTGATGTTGATGGGAAAGCTTTAAAAATCAGTGGGGATTTGTTTAAAGTAACCACATCATCAAGAATAAAAAAAATAAAATGAGTTGAATTGTTTCAATTCATAGTTTTGTGTGGGGCTGTTAACTGCAGCCTTGTTCTTGATTTGATAGGTGTATTTAACAAACTCTACTAAAGAGATAGCAAGTGATATTGCACCTTATTTAGTAATAAATTGATTAAAAATGAAATCAAGCGTAGGATACAAACTAGATTACAAACCAAATGAAGTCTGCGATGATGTTAATTGTCCATACCATGGTACTCTTTCTGTTAGAGGGAAGATATTTGAGGGATATGTAACATCTGATTCAATGCAGAGAACAGTTAAGGTTGAATGGGACGTAGAAGTTAGAGATAGCAAATATAGAAGATATTTAAAAACAAAAACTTCAGTTTCAGCTCATAACCCTGATTGTATTTCTGCTAAACTTGGAGACAAAGTTTTGGTGGCAGAGACAAGGCCTCTTTCAAAAACAAAGCATTTTGCTGTTTTGAGGGTGATTGAAGAATGAAAGCAATTAGAAGAAACAAGTCAAGAGGATTACCTTTAGGGGCAGTTGTTGATGTTGTTGATAATTCTGGAGCAAGAGCTGTTAGGCTTATTTCTGTTAAAGGTTATAAAACAGTTAAAAGGCAACTTGAAAATGCAGGTGTTGGAGATTTAGTTACTGCTCATGTAGTAAAAGGAAAACCAGATATGAAGCATACTGTTGTTAAATGTGTTGTAGTAAGACAGAAACAAGAATATAAAAGGCCTGATGGCACAAATATTAAGTTTGAGTCAAATGGAGTTGTTATTTTAAAGGATGAGAAAAGTGCAACACCTAAAGGGACTATTGTAAAAGGTGCAATAGGAAAAGAAGTTGGGGAAAGATTTCCAGCAGTTGCGAGGATTGCAAATATTATAGTTTAATTGAAAAATGGAAAAATTATGGTCAATATTTTGGAAATCTTCTTCGCAGAAGAGAAAACAGAAAAAGTATGCTATTAATGCACCACTTCATATTAAGCATAGATTGGTTAATGCAACATTATCAAAAGAACTTAGAAAACAATATAATACTAGGAGTGTACCTGTTAGAACTGGAGATACTGTAAAGCTTGCAACAGGCCAGTTTAAAGGTAAAACTGGTAAAGTTACAAAAGTTTCCCTTGCTAGAATGAAAATTTTTATTGATGGGATTACTATAAAAAGAATGGATGGCACTGATGCCATGTATCCTGTTCATCCTTCAAATCTAATTATTATCAAACTTGATTTGAGTGATAAAAAAAGAGCAGAAAAAATGGAGAGGTTAAAGAACAATGAGTAATAGCAGACATTTAAAGAGAAGCAACATGCCTGTATCATGGCCTGTTCAGAGAAAAATTGTTAAATACATCACTAGGCCTAAGCCTGGTTCATATCCTAGAAAGTATACAGTTGCTGCTGTTGTTCTTTTAAGAGATATTTTAAAATATGCAAAAACTACTAAAGAAGTAAAGTTCATAATGAATGAACAGGAAGTTTTTGTTAATGGTAAAAGAATTACTGATATTAAATTTCCTTGCAGTATTTTTGATGTAGTAGAAATTAAGGAAACTAAAGATAAATTTACTATGCTTTTTGATGAGTTTGGTAAAATAAGAATTATTCCAGTTAAGGAAGATTTGATTTATCTAAAAGTTACAAATAAAACTTGTTTGTCCAAAGACAAATTTCAGATTAGTTTCATGAATGGTTTTAATGTTTTAGTTGATGAGAAAAAATTCAAATCAATTAATATTAATGATACAGCAGTATTTGATTTTGCAAAAAAGAAAATTGAGAATGTAATTCCTTTCAAAGAAGGTTCATATGTTTATATCATTAATGGAAAGTTTACTGGAGAATTTGCTGAACTTAAAGGTTTAATCCATTATAATGGTCTTGCTGCTGATGTTGCTCAGATTGAAGTAAAAGGCAATACTCACAATACTGCTAAAGAATATTGTTTTGTAATTGGCTCTAAAAAAGAAGATCTTAAGAGGTTTGAGTAAAAATGGTAGCTGAACTTAAGAATAAGATGAGACAAGTTTTTTTGGAGAAGGTAACAGTTAATATCTGTGTTGGTAATGACAAGCAGGGAATGATTAAAGCTGAAAAATTACTTAAAAAACTTACAGGAAAGACTCCAGTTAAGAATTGTGCTAAGAGAAGACTAGCAACTTGGCAAATAAGGCCGGGACTTCCAATTGGTTATAAAGTAACTTTAAGAGGAGAAGATGCTGCAAAGTTTTTAAAATGGACATTGGAATCAAAAGAGAAAGAGCTAAGAAATTCTTCTCTTGATAAGAATGGAAATTTCTCATTCGGTTTTACAGAATATTTAGAATTGAGTGGCATTAAATATGATGCTGATATCGGAATTATGGGTTTTGAAGTAATGGTAACATTTGCAAGGCCAGGATTTAGGATTAAAAATAGAAGATTAAAGACAGCAAAAATTCCTCAAAGACATAGAATTACAAAAGTAGAAGTTGTAGATTATTTAAATGAAAAATTTGAGGTGATGGTTAAGTAAAATGACATCCAAAGATTACAGCAAAGTATATAATCAGTTAGGTTCTAAACCTGCTAAATGGGGAAAATATGTTAAGCATAATGCACCTAAACAAAGAGATTTCGGAAAAGGAGTTACTAGGTGCGAATTTTGTGCTAGCACTAGAGGACATATTGGTAAATATGGATTAAACATTTGTAGAAGATGTTTTAGGCTTAATGCCACAAAATTGGGGTTTAAGAAATTAAATTAAAAATGGTAATGAACGACCCTATCGCAGATTCAATGTCTAAAATTGACAATGCAGTAAGAGCATTGTTTAAAACAGTGACATTAAAAAAAAGCAAGTTGCTCCTTAATGTTTTGGAAGTGCTTAAAAAGAATAATTATGTAGGTTCATATGAAGTTATTGAAGATGGTAAGCAAGGTGTTGTTATTGTAAATCTTCTTGGAACTATTAATAAATGCTCAGTTATTAAACCTAGATATCCAGTATCTGTTGAGGAACTTGAGAAACTTGAGAGAAAATATTTGCCAGCAAAAGATTTTGGTGTATTGATTATTTCAACTAATAAAGGGCTTTTGACGCAAGTTGAAGCTAAGGCTCAGAATGAAGGAGGTGTTCTTGTAGCTTATTGTTATTAATATTTAGGCATATAAGATAGATTAGTTAAAATGGCAATAAACAAAAGTTTGCAGAAAAAAGAGTGGAAAACACTTGAAGTTGCAGTAGAGATACCTCAAGGAATTACTTTTTCATATGAGAATGCTATTGCAAAAGCAGTTGGCCCTAAAGGTGAAGTGCAAAAAAAACTTAGGTATCCAAGAGTATATATTAATGTAGAAGGTACTAATGTACTTATAGGTACAAAGCATTTTACAATGAGAGAAAAAAAAATTATTCATACTTTTAGAGCTCATATAAAAAATATTATTAAAGGAGCTATGGAAGGTTTTGAATATCATTTAGTTGTAGTTTATGCTAAATTTCCAATGACAGTTTCAATTTCAGGAAATAAATTTGAGGTGAAAAACCTATTGGGTGAGAAAGTTCCAAGGACTTATATTGTCCCAGATGGTGTTAAAGTTGAAGTTAAAGGAAGTGATATTAAAGTATCATCGGTAGACAAGGAAAAAGCAGGTCAGACTGCGGCATCTATTGAGCAGTTGACTAAAGTTACAAATCTTGATAGAAGAGTTGTTCAGGATGGTATTTTTATAACAAAAAAACCACATAGGAGTTATATTTGAAAATGGATGTACAAAAATTAAATAAAGTAAGAAAGGATATAAAGAAGAGAAAGCCTAATTATAAAAGAGTACAATCCAACCAGTATGCTAGGTTTAAGGATGATAAGTGGAGAAGGCCTAAAGGGAAGGGTAACAAGGATAGAAGAAATAGGAGAGGTAAAATAGGTACTCTTAAAGTAGGTTATGGTTCTCCATCTAAAATTAGAGGATTTAACAGACTTGGTTTTGAAGAAGTAATTATTTCAAATATTGCAGAACTTTCAAATATTGATAAAAAAGTCCAGATGGCAGTTATCTCATCAAAAGTTGGTGGAAGAAAAAAAATAGGAATATTAACTGAGGCAAAGAAGCAAGGTGTTTCTATTTCTAATGTTAAGGATGTTGATTTAGCTATTAAGAGTCTTGTTAAGGAAAAGAAAGAAACTCCTGCTAAGAAAGAGAAATTGAAGAAAGAAGATACTTCAAAGTCTGCAAAGGCAGAAGATAAATCTGATGTTAAAAAAGAAACTAAGAAAGAAGATAAAAAAGAGACTGCTCAAAATACTGAGAAAAAATCTTCTGCTAAGGGAGGTTCTAAAGAATGAATCTAAGAAAACAAAAACTTCTTGCGGCAAGGTCGCTTGGAGTTTCTAAAAAAAGAATTAAACTTAATATAAAATCATCTGAGGATAAAAAAAGTGTTCAGGAAATGATTTCAAGAGAGAATGCTAAAGAACTTCTTGGTGAGAAAATTATTATTAAGTTACCAAAGAAAGGTAATTCAAGAACTAGGGCTAATTATTTATTGGTTCAAAAGAAAAAAGGTAGAAGGTCTGGTCATGGTAACAGAAAGGGAACAGCTAATGCAAGAGACCCTTCAAAGCAAAAATGGATTGTTAAAATTAGAGCTTTAAGAGCACTTTTATTAAAATACAAAGAAGATGGAAGGCTTGATGTAAAGGTTTATAGAGAGCTTTATAAAAAAGCAAAAGGTAACTTTTTTAGGAATAAAAGACATATGATGCTTTATATGAATCAGAATCAAATGGTAAAGGAGCTAGATAAAGATGGCAAAGAATAGAAATAAAAATAGAGTATTTAGGTTTAATAGGAGAACAAATCTTAAAACTGATTATAATTTAAGATTGAGACTTTTAAAAAGCAATCTTACAAGAATAGTTGTTAGAAGGTCTAATAAAAATACTCTTATACAATTTGTTGATTATGGTCAAGATGGAGACAAAATTTTAACATCAGCAAAATCTGTTGATTTGAAAAAATTAGGTTTTTCATTAAATACTGGTAATATCAGTGCTGCATATTTAACAGGTTATCTTGCTGGTAAAAAAGTTTTGAAAAATAAATTAGCAGGTGATTGCATTGTTGATTTAGGTTTGCAAAATCCACTTTATGGTACAAGGCTTTTTGCAGCAGTTAAGGGAATTATGGATTCAGGTGTTAATGTTAGGGTAAGTGATGTTGTTTTTCCAACAGAGGAGAGAATTAATGGAGCTCACCTGAAAGCAAAAGATGCTCAAAAAATTATTGAGAATACTAAAAAATCAATAGAGAAACTTTAAAAATGGCTGAAGAAAGACCAAGAAGAGAAAGAAAAAGGTTTGATAATGATAGAAGACCTCAAAGAAGAGAAAGAAGGCCTGAAGTTTCTGAGGATGTTCAAAAAGAATGGACTCCAAAGACTCAGCTTGGAAAAGATGTCCTTGCTGGCAAATATGCAACTTTAAATGATGTTATGTTGTCAGGAAGGAAAATTATGGAACAAGAGATTACAGAGTTTCTTACACCAAATTTAGCAACAGAATTTATTAATGTTGGGCAGGCAAAAGGAAAATTCGGTGGTGGAAAAAGAAAAACTTCCAAATCAACTCAGAAAGTAACAAGAGAAGGTGGTAGGATGAGTTTTACCATGATTGTTGTTTCAGGAAATAAAGAGGGAATTGTTGGACTTGGTTTTGGTAAAGCTAGAGAGACAGTACCTTCAAGAGAAAAAGCATTAAAAAAAGCAAAAGAGAATTTGGCAATTGTTAGGAGAGGTTGTGGAGATTGGGGTTGTTTTTGCGGGACTTCGCATTCAATACCTTTTGCTGTAGAGGGTTCATCTGGTTCATGTACAGTAAGATTAATGCCAGCTCCTAAAGGTACAGGACTTGTTGTTGAGTCTGAACTTAAAAAAATGCTCGAACTTGCAGGAATCAAGGATGTTTGGTCTAAGACATTTGGAAGTACTAAGAATAAGACAAATTTAATGAAAGCAGGTTTTGATGCTTTGAAGAATTTGCAAAAGATTAAAGTAAATCCTTTAATGGCTAAGGGCAGAGGACTTAAGGAGGGAGATAAAGATGAATTCTAAAATTGCAGTTGTATTAATTAGAGGAACAGTAAACACGCATCCTGATGTTAGAAAGACACTAGAGCTTCTTAGACTTTTAAAGAAGAATGCATGTGTTGTAATTGACGATAATGAAGTTAATAGAGGTATGGTTCAGAGAGTTAAGGACTATGTTACATATGGGCTTGTTGATGAAAAATTTTATACTGAAATGATTGCAAAGAGAGGAGAACTTGTTGGCCAAGATAAAGTTTCAGATAATAAAAAGATAGATTCAGCAAAGATTGCAAAAGAGTATTTTGAAGGAAAACTTAAACTTAGAGATTTCGAACCTAAATACTCATTAAAACCTTTTTTCAGATTGCATCCACCAATTGGAGGGTTTGAGAGAAAAGGAATTAAAATGCCTTATGCTAAAGGAGGCGTTCTTGGAGATAGGAAAGATAAAGTATCTGAGCTTATTGCTAAGATGCTTTAATTTTTTTAAATTGTAATATTTTTATTTTGTTAGTTTTGAGTTTAATTGTGGTTTTTTGGTTTGAATTTTAATATTATATACTATGTTTTAAGAAATAAAAATCAACTTTGCAATTATATTTTATATTTATAATCTTTTATTTTTTTAACAAAGAGTTTAAAAAGATTTGGGTAGTTGCATATTTATGGATGGATATGTTGTAGAGGAAGCATACATAAAAGCAAAAAAACTTCTAACAGAATGTATTACAAAGTATGGGTTTACTGCATCACTAGTTAATGAAGAAAATTATTATGCTGTGTGGGCTAGAGATTCTTCAATTGCATCTCTTGCTGCATTGCAAACAAGAGATAAGAAACTTGTTGATGGGGCTGTAAAATCAATGAAGACACTTTTAAAAAAAGTAGCTGAAAATGGTCAGATTCCAAGTTATGTTGAAATTGAAAAAAAATTGACAGAATATGGTGGGTATGGTTCAATTACATCAGTTGATTCTAATTTATGGGTTATAATTACAAGTGCTCAGATATATAAGTATACAAAAAATAAGACTTTTATATCAGATAATTATATTAGTACATATATTAGGATTATGAGACATGTGAATTCTATTGATATTAATCATGATGGTCTTTTGGAAGTTCCAGAGGCAGGAGATTGGGCAGATATTTTTGGTAGGAATTATCATATATTATTTGACCAAGTTTTGTATTATGTTGCTCTTAATCAATTTCAATATTTGCTTAAGATGAAAATAGAAGTTGCTGGTTCTAAGATTGATGAGAAATTATTAAAGAAGATTAATTTGTATTTGAAAAGAATCCCTTCAAGAAAATTTAAAGTTAAATCTAAGTTGAATAGGTATTTCTGGCTTGAAACAGCAGAGGATAAAAAGAGAATGTGTGAGAAGTATATGATATATACTGCAATTCCTCAAGATGGAAGTTTTTCTTTTTATCAAAGTCATTTAGTACCTTTTAAGAATTATTGGATGCATAGATTTGATACTATTGGTAATTTGCTTGCAGTAATTGCAGATATTCCAAATGAGGAGAGGTCAAAGAAAATTGTGAAATTTATTTTAGATAATAAAGTAAATCAACCAATTCCTCTTGCATGTTTGTATCCAGTTGTTGAAGAGGAAGATAAAGACTGGCTTGAGATTTATTCTATAAAAGAGAGACCTAATACATATCATAATGGAGGGACTTGGCCTATGATGACAGGTTTTTGGATTGAAGCTTTGATGCATCATTCCTCGAGAAAGAAACTTGGTAGGCAGGAACTTGCAAGATTTGCAAAAGAGCTTGAGAAGTCTGAGTGGAAGTTTCCCGAGTATTTTAATGGTAATACTGGAGAGCCTATGGGAAAACCTTATATGGCATGGTCGGCAGCTGGTTATATTATATCATATAATGCGGTAAAGAATAACTTAAGATTGTTTAAGTAATTCTTTTCTTTTATTTTCTTGTTATTTTTGTTCTTTTTAGTGTTTTCGAGTGTTTTGAGGTTTGTTTTGTGTAGTAGTAGTAGTAGTTACAAATATTTTTAATATTCTAATTTAGATATTATATTGTTATGAAGATTTTTAATGCAGTAAGGGAGTTAGGCAATATCGGTTCAAAAAAAGCTATTTCTCCTGTTGTTTCTGTTGCATTGCTTATTGTTGTCTCTGTTGTTGCTGTTGTTGGCTTTCAGGTTTGGTTTAATAATTATCAAGGCCAACTTAATAATCAAGTAGAGCAAGGCAGTACAAGTGGGAGTATTAATACTTATCCTGAGGCTGTTGTTGGTGATGAGCTATATTTTAAGAATGAGTATGAAAACCTTTCAATTTCTGAGGTTAAAGTTAATGGTGTAAGTTGCACAGCAAATGGAAGTTTTGCAAGAGGTTTACAGAAAATTGACATATCTGATTGTTTGGCAGAAGTTACAGAGCCTTCTGTGCAGATAAGAATTGTTTCTGATAAAGGTGTTTTTTCAAAAATTATTTATGTTGAGAATATAAATGCAGGTATTTCTGCTCTTTCATCTTCACTTATTTGCAATACTGACTCTGATGGCAATGGTTTTATTAATTTTTCATGTGCAAGTTATCCAATGACTGTTTTAACATTGGAAGGGCATTTAGACCCTGACGATTCTGATTCTGCTGTAGTGCCTGATGTGAGCTGTGTTTGGAATAATAATAAAAGTAATTGTTTGAGTAATTATGTAATTGATGGTTGTGGGGCAGATACTGTTTTAGATACTGGCATAGGTCTTTGTTGGGATAGAAATTTTGATAGACATGGCACTAGCAACTGGGCAACAGCAAAGAGTGATTGTGACACTTTAAATCATGCAGGCCATGATGATTGGTATCTGCCATCTGTTGATGAATTTGAGACAATAATTGATTTATCAAGGCCATCCCCTCATATTGTAGGGGGTAATACCATATTTAACAATGTTCCAAATAATACATATTGGACGAAGACAACTGATGGCTCATCTACCTCTGATGCGTTCAATGTTTATCTTGGCACCGGCGCTAGCGGCAACTTCGGTAAGGCCAACAGCCGTTATGTCGCTTGTGTGCGTAGAAACTGATTGATTATTTGGTCATTTGATTATTTGATAAAAATGGTAATAGAAGTAAAAAAAATCCGGAAGAACTTTGGGGGTATTTAAAGTGGCTCAATATGAACATTTAAATGCAAAATTAGATAAAATTATAAACTTACTTAATGAAATTAATAAAAATGGCAAATAGTAAAAAAAATAGTAGTAAAAGAATAATGATTATAATGGGTGTTATTTTAACTTTTGTTGTTTTCTTTTCAATAAATGGTATTGCTTATTATACAAACCTTGGAAAATGGTTAGACCAGCAGACTAATTCATATGTTGATGGTGAGGGTCAGCAGAGGCTTCTCGAGGATTTTATCGAAGATGGGTGTGGAAGTGATACTATGCTTGATACAGTAACTGGTCTTTGCTGGGATAAAAACTTAAATAGAAATGGTTCAACTTTGCAATGGGCATTAAATAATGCATATCCTGAGCCTTTATGGTCTGGGGCTGGTTATACTTGGCCAGCAGGTAGAGTTGATACTGACTATCCAGCTTTTAAAGCTTGTAATGATTTAATGGTGGGGGGTAATACGGACTGGAGAATGCCTACAAGGGCAGAGTTATTAACTTTAATTGATGAAATTGGTGTTTCTGGGACAACATGTACTACTCTTACAAGTTTTGGTTTTACAAATTGTCAAAATAGTTTTTATTGGTCATCAAATCAGAGAGGAAGTAGTACCTCTTATACGTTCAATGTCAATCTTAACGGCGGCAATAGCGCCGCCTACGCTAAGACGGACATCTATTATGTCGCTTGTGTGCGTAGAAACTGATTGATTATTTGGTTATTTGATTATTTGTTTTTTTATTATGCCATTTTTAAATAATGTTTATAAATTCTTTTGTTATTATATTTTTATGATAAAAAAACAGTATGAGAAAACTGTTGTAGAAATTGGTAAGTTGAGGAGAATAATTAATTATGAATATGAGAATATTTTAAATTGTAATTTAGAGTATGAATATAGTTTAAATGATAAGAATAAGACTATTTTTGATTTTTTTGAGAAATTAATTAGTGTTGATAAAAACAAAAAAGCTAATGAGAAATTTAATAAATGTACTAATTCTTCAATTGTTAAAATAAATAATATATTTCATGAATATATTGAAAGTTTGTATGAGTTATATGATGCTTTCAAGAGAGAGGAACTTGGAAGAGTTGATAGTACAACTATTACTAATCTCCAAAATAAGATTGATGATAGGAATAAGGAACTTTTGGGAATTATTCAAGTAATGAAAGTTACAAATTACAATAAATATTATATTGATAAAAAAAATATAAGCCAAAGTTTATATGAAATAGAGACATATTTGAGAAATATTGTTCTTGTTTGTGTTAATTATAGTAATTATATTTACAGAGTTGATGTTCAAGAACTAAAGGTTATTTCAAAGTCATTTTTAAAGGAAGGTGATGTTATAGTTGAGCAAATTAGGGATAATTATGAGGGTTTAAAGGGAAGAGTAATTTCATTTTTTTTAGACTCACCTGTAATTCATGTTTCAATGGTTTATAGGAATTCAAAATATGGGCTTTATTTGTTTGATGCACAAATAAGAAAGAATAATGTTGATACTTCTATTACGGTATTTGATAGATATAAAAATATTGATTATATTGTTCTAAGACCAAAACTTAAAATTAGTAAAAAGGAGTTAGCTCAAATAGATAAGTTTGTTGAAGAGCATATTTCTACACCTTATAGTAAAGTTAAAACTATTAGTCTTGCAGGGCACAGAATAAAGCATAAAATATTTGAGAGAGTAGGGTTGAAAGGTAAAAGAAATTCTAATATGTTTGATTTTTCTTCAGGTGTTTTTTGTTCTGAACTTATATCAAAGGTTTATCAGAGAATTGGTATAAATGTATCATACAATAATCAGCATTCTATGGTTTTTCCACTAGATTTTGTTAATTCAAAAGATTTTGAAATTGTTGGTGTGTTAAAGTAAGAAATTATTATTATGATATTATTATAGTTTTTTAGTTTTTTTCTTTTAATATTATTACTGCATATGGGGCAATTGATGGCAGAATTATTTCTCTTGATAATAGCTCAAAGTTATTGCTTTGGTTATTTTCAAATATTTTTGGATATGAGACCATGCCAAAGCCTGCATATTTGAATTCGTCTGAGTTTAAAATAAGTTCATATTGATTGGATGTTCTTACTCCAACTTTGTAATTGTAGTGTCTCCATGCTGACATGTTTATCATGATGATGAATCTGTGTTTTTTTCCTTCGTGCTCTGCGTATCTTTCAAGAACAATGATTTTGTTTTTTTCATCAAGATTTAGAAAGCTTCTTCCAGAAATATATTTTGGCCAGAATGCAGGGCTGTCCATTATAAAATTTATGTCTTTTTTGTAATTTACAAAATTTTTGTTTAGTTCATTGTATGTTAAATGCCACTGAATTGAACTATCATGTTCAAATGTTCCTGTTTGGAGAAGAAATGTTTGCATTAAATCAAGAGTTCTTCCTTCTCCTGCAAAGGAGATTATGGCTTCCATAACTTTTATTTTCCCAATTGCATGGAAGTGATTTTGGGGCTGTTTGCATGTCATAGTATCGTATGCGTATGAGCCTGTGCATCTCATTTCCATAAGACCTGCTGCTGCATCGTGGTTGTGAAAGTCGCAAACTGTTGAGTTAGATTGGCCCCATTCTTTTTCATTTATTAATTCTTTTATTTTCCAAATAGAAATTTCATCTATTGCTTTTGGCATATATTCTGAGTGAAAGAAATATGTTAGTCTTGATTCGTTGTATGCTGTGGCACCTAGGGCTCTAGGGTCATCTTCAAATGGGACTACTAGCATTTTAGCATTGTCTTCGTAGTAGTAATGTGCTTCATAGTTTATCATTGCAAATGGGTTGAAAGCATATATGCTTGAGTTTAAATCTCTTAAAAAGTTTCTTCCCATAGGCCTTTCAGGCCCGTCACCATTATCACCATATCTTATTATTCCGTCTACATTGTCTATTCTTAGGCCGTCAATTTTGTAATTTTTAAGAAATGAAAGACAGGAGTCTATAAAGAATTGTCTTACAAAAATATTCTCATAGTCAGGCCTAATAGTTCCCCAACTTGTTTTATCTTTTAGATATAGATATTCATTATCTGATTTTTTCCATACATGAATGCCATTTTCTGTACAATTTTGTCCAAAGATCGAGTAATCAATAAATGGCATGTGGCCTATAACAAAGTCTCCAATTACTGCAATATCATTTTCATGAAATTTATCTATCATTTCTGCAAATTCATCTGGGTTTCCCCAATTTTTTTGTATTGCATATTGAAATGGGACAAGGTATCTGTATTTCCAATTATCACCATCAATGCTTTGAGCAAATGGTAGGAATTGGATTGTATTAAAACCTAGTTCTTTGATATGTTCAATAATTCCACTCTCTGATATGAATTTGTAGTAGCTTATTTGCTTAATGTCTCTTCCACATATTCCTTCTTTATTTGCGAAATGGCATATTAGACCTGGAAGGTCAGTTTGCATTATTTTAACACTTCTGTTAGTTGAGTTTATGAAATTGTTTTTTTGTTTGTATGAATTTGGGTTGTTAAAGTCCCAGAAAATTGTGTTTCCTAAATCGTCAAAATATAGTCCTGCAGGGTCTTGATATAGTTTTCTAGTGTTATCTGATATCACAAGAAATTTATATTTATCTTTATGTTTAATATCCTCTACTACAATTGATGCAATTGCATTGTTTTTATCTAATTTTAATTTGTATTTTTCAAGGCCTGCTAAGTCTCTTCGCCACCCATTAAAATTTCCTACTATGTACACATCAATATTTTCATTTAATAGAAGAAGTTTAAATTCAACTCTTTTTGCATATCCTTTTTCATCTCTTTCAATTACTTTTGGCCCAAAACCTGCATTCCAGGTATTTATGTCGTATTTTGGAGTGTTGTCATAGATATATCTTTCCCATTCGTATAGGTATTTTTTGTGCATATTATTAACATTTAAATATTGTTTTTATATAGATTTTGATTTTAATTTTATAGTGACTTTTCATATTGTGAGATAACAAATTATAATGTAGATACTCCTTATAAAGTTGTTTACAAAATATTATTTTTTGCGGTTATTAAAGATTTTACTTTTCAAATGTTTAGTATAAACGAGTTTTTAGAAGTTAAAATTTTTTTCTTAAGCACAATAATTTATAAATAGTTTCGTATTAGATTATTTATTATTTAGCACATCTTTTTTTGATTTGCTATTTTATAGGTGATATTATTATGGCGTATTTGAGACAACCAATTATTTCAGTACTTGGACATGTTGACCATGGCAAGACATCATTACTTGATTTTATCAGGAATTCTAAGTTGATTTCAAAGGAAGCAGGAGGTATAACCCAACATATTGGGGCAACAGAGGTTCCTAAAAAAGATATTGTTAAAATTGTTAAGGGTTTTATTCCGGAGTCTGCAATTAAAATCCCTGGACTTTTATTTATTGATACTCCTGGACATAAAGCATTTACTTCACTTAGAAAAAGAGGTGGTTCTATTTCAGATATTGGAATTTTAGTTGTTGATATTAATGAAGGTTTTAAACCACAAACTATGGAGGCTGTTGAGATTTTAAAATCAATGAAAACGCCTTTTGTAGTTGCTGCTAATAAGATTGATAATATGCCTAGTTGGAATTCTTTACCTAATAAAAAACTTATTGATAATATAAATTCTCAAAGACAGGATTTGATTTATAAATTTGAAGAGAAGTTATATACACTTGTTGGGACTTTGATGGAGATGGGCTATGATGCTGATAGATATGATAGAGTAGATGATTTTACTAAGAAAATTGCAATTGTTCCAATTTCAGCAAAGACAGGTGAGGGAATAACTGAGCTTATTTCAACTCTTGTAGGACTTACTCAAAGGTTTATGGAAAAAAAATTAACTATTGAGAATGAAGATATTTCTAAAGGTGTTATTCTAGAAGTTAAAGAATATGTTGGTCTTGGAAAAACTTATGATGTAATTTTGTATGATGGAGTGATGAAATCTGGGGATTTAGTTCTTGCATATGATGTTGATGGAGTTCAAAGGTCTAGACTTAAATCTATTTTAAAACCTAATGAGTTGAAAGAGATTAGGGATGCCTCAACTAAATTTAAAACAATTAAAGAAGTTAATTCAGCTGCAGGAATAAAAATAGCTTGTCCTGATTTTGATGATATAAAAGCTGGAATGCCAATTATTACTCTTAGGTCAAATGAAAAATCTGAGGTTATTGAGAAATATGTAGCAGAGCTTGAAAATGAAAGTGCACAGATTATTTCTTTAAATAATGATGAGGGTGTACTAGTTAAAGCTGATACTTTGGGGAGTCTTGAAGCTCTAGCAAATATTTTGTCAGAACATGATATTCCAGTTAGAAAGGCAATTATAGGCAAAGTTACTAAAAAAGATGTACTTGATGCTGGAGCTGATTTGAAACTTAATCCTAAAAATGCATGCATTTTGAATTTTTCACAGAAATTAGATGATGAAATTGAAGTAATGGCAAAAGCATCAGGAGTTGAAATTATCACAGATGATATTATATATAAATTAATTGAGAAATCCGTTATTTGGATTGAAGAAAAAGATAAGGAGATGAAACGGAAAAAACTTGAATCGTTAACTTTACCTTTTAAAATAAAAATATTAAATAATTGTATTTTTAGAGCATCTAATCCTGCCATAATTGGTGTTGAGACTGTAGGTGGGACTTTAAAAACAGGAATTACAATGATGACGGATTATGGTAAGAAAATTGGAAAAGCAAAATCTATTAAAGACAGAGATGAGAATTTGAAGCAACTTGAATTTTCAAAACAGGCAGCAGTTTCTATTGATGATTTAATTATTGGAAGACATGCTCAAGAGGATAGTTTGCTATATTCTTTTATGGGAGAGGAGAATTTTAGGAATTTAAAGAAGAATATTGATTTATTATCTAAAGATGAAGTGCAGACTTTAAAGGAAATTGCAGAGATAATGAGAAAGGAAGATACTCTATGGGGATTGTAGAAAAGTTATTGTTGTATTAATAAAGACTTAATATTTTTTATATATGATTTGAATTTTGTATTATGAAGTAATTACAGCTCCGTTCGGAGTTAAGTAATATTTAACAAATATTTCTTAATCTGAATATT
>CAYLKB010000004.1:19840-30168 GCA_964384165.1 uncultured Methanosarcinales archaeon | reverse complement strand
TGTTGTCACTAAAAGTAGTTTTGAAAGTTGAATCTTAAGGTTCATCTACTGAAATTAGTCAAAATATTTATAAATGGGTTACAAGTCTATTTAATTATAGATGTCGATTTAGCTCAGTTGGTTAGAGTGCCAGACTCATAATCTGGAGGTCCGGGGTTCAAGTCCCCGAATCGACACTATATTAATAATTAAAAAAAATTCTATAATAAAAATTTAAATAAAAAGAGTTCAAAAATTATTAATAAGTCGATACCAAGCATTTATTAATAATATTATGAATATCACGATTCCAATATTATATTACTATTAAATATAGTCGTCCACAAAAGTTTTTCCTTTTGTGTCCTCTCCACTCGCTTTGCTCGCTCAGCTATATCGTGTTCTCCAAGTTAAAACTTCTGCGGAGCACAATATACTAAATAATAAAGTCTTGAACAATATTTAACCAAATAATAAAATAAAATTTTACTATATATCTACTCCACAATGAATAAAATAAAAATATTTATAAAGATTAAACCCATCTATATAATAAAATGACAAACTCCACTATTTACAAAAAATCTAATCAAAACTTAAAAACAAATACAAAAGACATCCTGGCTGACATGATAATCTTAAATGACAAGATTAACATTAGAAGAACACAAATTATGCAATCACTAAAAGAAATACACTTAAACCTAAAAGAAATCGTTGAAAAGAAAAAAAACAATAATACTAATAAAGAATTTACTTCAGCAAATAAAATAGAATCTGAAGAATTAAAAAAAGTAGAAAGACTTGAAATTGAAAAAGAACTTATAATAAATAAAAGTATTATATTTAAAAAAACAAAAAAAAAAAGTAAATCATTTGCATCATGGCTATTTACTGGGAGGGAAATATAAAATGAAACCTACAAAATTAATTATATTTTATATATTATCATTCATATTATTATTAAACACAATATACATTTACTTTTATATGGGATTTTCAGAACTTAGCTTCACATTAACTTTTATAAAAAATAATATTATGGCAATACTAACAATCATATTAATTTTTATAATAACTCTAAACACCATATTAGCATATATTATTAAAAGAGCATTACTTAAAAAAAATCTATTAAAAATCAATTTAATAATACTTACAATCCTATCAATAATAAGTATAATTACAAGAATTAGAGAAATTATTGCTGGAAACTTCTGTATTATTTGTTCAATAAACACAATAATATATTTAATCCTTACTATAATTATCATATTAATATTAAAAGAACTCTATAACTTAATCAAGCTAATTACAGAACAAAAACATAACAACCAGGAATATGAAATAATACATGATGATACACCAAAATACAAAAAAACAACAAAAATAAAAACTAAAACAAATCATTAGATATTAGTATATTTCATAACAATTTCCTAAAAATTAAATAAAGTCATATTTAATAAAACCAATAAGTGAAAAATAAAAAGAAATAATTTCTTAATATATAAAAATAAAAACTTTCTTTTAAAAATATCTTTTATAATATTTATTAATCTACAATAGTTATTTCCTTAAGTCTGCAATTTTACTTGCTAATAAACTTTTTATGTAAATACATAATAAATATTGTATCCTCTCAAATCACAACACATAAATTAAAATAATTCTTGATTAAAGAATTAACTTATTTAAAACTCAAAAAAATATATTCTCTGAAAAGATAAGCATTAAAAATAGATATAATAAAATAACCAAACTCACAATAGATTTATATAAATAAAGTTACTATTTTTAATATGACAAATACTAGAAAAACATATTTTAGAAAAAAAAAGAATGAAAACTACTTTAAAAAAGCAAAAGAAATCGATGTTAGAGCAAGGTCATACTTCAAACTAGAACAAATAGATTTAAAATACAATCTAATAAATGATAACTTAAATATTCTCGACTTAGGTTGCGCTCCAGGAGGTTGGTTAGAATACATTGATAAAAAAGTTAAAAAAGCAAACATTATTGGAATTGACTTAATTCCAATTAAAAACAAAAAAGAATTTTCAGAAAACATAACTATAATTGAAGATGACTTTGATAACATATCCAATTACACAAATGATAAATTTGACTTGATTATAAGTGACATGGCACCCGAATTTAGCGGAAAATCAACCTTAGATAGAGGAAGAACTCACAAATTAAATATAAAAACTATTGAATACTGCAAAGAACACTTAAAAGAAGGTGGAAATCTCATATTCAAATCATTTGAAGGAGAAGACTTAGAATATGTTAGAAAATTAGCCAAAAAGGCTTTCAAAGAAGTCCATGAATTAAAACCAAAATCATCACAAAAGAAAAGTGCTGAAATATTTGAAATCTGCATATCAAAAAAAAAATAAAAAAATTCTTATTAATCTTCTATAAAATCAATCTCTAACTTATTATTAATATTCAAATTCTCACTAATTTCAGAAATATTTATATCCCCTTCCTCAAACAAAACATCACCACCATCATTAAATACATCAATAGTCTTTCTTAAAATCATGGAAGAAATTCCCAAAGTATTTGTATAACCCCCATCAACTTCAAATAAAATTTCCAAATCATTAATAGATTTCTCAAAAATATTATCAAAATCACCCACATTACCAATTCCATAATTATCAATATCATTTCCTGAAAACATAGAATATATAAAAAGAATAATAAAAATAACACCAAAAACAACCAAGAATTCTTCTAATACTTTAAACCTAGATTTGAAATACATAAATATAATTAAATTTTAAAATTTATAAATATATAGTTAAAATAGCTCTGTCCAGAAATTAAAAATGGTATCAAATATATGAGAGCCATTCAATAAATTCATTGTAAAAAGACAGGGGGGATGTCCCTTACTGGGATGTGCGGTGTAAGTGAAATCTCACTGCTTCCAAGAATTCATAAAATGAATTGTTGAGAGTCTTTTTTTATATAAATTCATAATTGCTCGAAAGGGCACCATTAGAAAAAAGAATTTCTGGACAGAGCCATTAAAATATAATTAAAATAAATAAAATTTTGACTATACTTATTTAATTATAGCCCATAATTATTAACCTATATAATATAATAAAAAGAATAAAATTAACAACTAGTAAAATTAGGTTTATTTGAATTAGCCCATGAAGTTGCCCCTGAATCATACCAAAAACAATATACAACTTGGTCTACATCCCACCCAGACAAATCCCTATTAAAAATTATATTATCTTTAAAAATATTTGTCATAGTATAAACGCTTGATGTATCCCATGAGCCTATAGGCTGATTAAATGAATTTGCACCTGCAAACATTGCTTCCATTCTTTGAACATTACCTACATCCCATGAACCAATAGGCTGATTAAATTGAAGATTAGATTGAAACATAAAAGCCATATTCTCAACATTACTTACATCCCATGAGCCTATAGGCTGATTAAAAGGAGTATATGCAAATAATCCACCCATAACTTTGACATTAGATGTATCCCATGAACCTATAGGTTGATTAAATGAAGTCCCTTCAAACATGGCAAGCATAGAAATAAGAGAACTTGTATCCCAGCCACTTATATCACTATTAAAATTACTAGCATAAGTAAACATCCAATCCATGTTCTCAACACTGCTCACATCCCATGTTGAAATATCACCATTAAAGACAAAATTTTGTTCAAACATTGACTCCATAGTTTTCACATTTGAAGTATCCCAATTATTTAAGTCTTGATTAAATGCTGACCTAAAAAACATATCTTCCATTGAAGTAATTCCACTTACATCCCAATTATTTAGTGGCTGATTAAATGACCAGGCATCATAAAATAATCTAAAGACATTTCTTACATTACTCACATCCCAATTTCCTATAGGCTGATTAAAATTTGCTGCATTTGCAAACATTGATGAGATATCTACTACATTAGAAGTATCCCAAGTAGTAATATCAGAATTAAATACTTGTGTCCAAGAAAACATATTACTCATATTAACTACATTAGAAGTATCCCAATTATTTAAGTTCTGATTAAAATCATCAGCACTAGAAAACATATATCTCATATCAACTACACTTGAAGTATCCCAATTATTTAGCTCTCCATTAAAAGAATCCGCATGATAAAAAGCATAACTCATATCAACTACATTAGAAGTATCCCAATTATTAAGTGGTTGATTAAAATTATTTGCCATATAAAACATTCCAGACATATTTTGTACATTACTTACATCCCATGTATTTAAAGGTTGATTAAATATTGTATTTCTAAACATATATTCCATA
Source organism: uncultured Methanosarcinales archaeon (assembly GCA_964384165.1). Taxonomy (GTDB): domain Archaea; phylum Nanobdellota; class Nanobdellia; order Woesearchaeales; family UBA583; genus UBA583. Next base: position 25,868 of record CAYLKB010000004.1, on the reverse strand, counting down.
TTTTGAACACCACTAGTATTCCAATTAGATATTTCCACATCTGAAAAACGTGCATTAGTAAACATAAAACTCATATCTTGTATATTTCCCACATTCCAAGAATTAAGATCCCCATTAACATTTCTTGCATCATAAAACATATAACTAGCATCAGAGACAGAACTCAAATCAGGTGCATCAGTTGCCACAATATTCAAATTCTCACAGCCATAAAACTGCCTACCACCATCTAGTATTTTAACATCACCCCATTGTTGAACTTCAACTAACCTTGGACAATCATTTACAGCAGTATTAAAACTCCATCCATCAATTGTCCCATTCATCATAACAGTATAAACTCCATCAACAGCATAAGTATGAATTTTATCTGCATCATTCCAAGAAGTAATTGTATCAATATTTCCATCACCCCAATTAACTTCAAAATTATATGAACCACCCAAATGAAGAGGAAGCTCAATAGTCCTTGCACCACTATCCCCAAACTTTGATGTATTCCAAACTGAAACAAAAGTCCCTGCTGGCAAAGGACCAGCAGTTGAAACATTAACATGCAAAAACTCTTCATCCCAAGACAATGATGTAGAATTGGAACAATTTAGTATAAAAGTAGAATTAAAATTTATTATCGTGTTTTGAGTATTTGAAACTAACTTAGCACCACCCCAATCACCACTTGCCTGACAAGTATCAGCATTTAAAGCAGACCAACTAAGCTCTACTAAGGACCCAGGACTAACTACAGAATCATTAACACTAAAACTCAAAACAACAACGCCAGGAATAGCCCCCACCAATACATTAACAGTCCTAACTCTATTTAAACCCGAACTAGAATTTGTACAAGTTAAAACAAAACTTTTGTCAGAATCAATAATAACTTCCTCCCAACCAGAAATACTTTTGGCTCCGCTCCAATCACCACTAGCAGAACATAAATCAGCATTTGATGAACTCCAGCTCAAATTAACTTTATTATTTATTAATACTATTGATTGATTAGAATTAAAAAGTAAAGAAACCGGTTTAGGAGGATTAACTGTTGAAGGAATACCAGACAAATCAAGACCTTGCCCTTCATCAATATCTTCTTTTATCAATATCAAATAATGATCAATACCCATCAATTCAACATAAGCAGAATAACCAATAGGTATTTCATAATAGTATACCCTTTCAGAATCCTCACCATCTATAACATTATCCTCAAAAATCAAATACCCTCCAGTAGTATTGACACTTAAATTAAACCTATCCATAATATGCTCTGGAATTAAAACACTTCGACTATATCCAAATTCAACTTCCTGCAACAAATTTATCTCATTCTTGATGCTTTCAGCAAAATCATCTAGTTCTTTCTTCTGAGTTGATTTATCTAAATCATAAGTTACTTGGCCTAAAAAAAACATAAAACCAACAACTACTCCCAGCACAATAACAAAAATTATCATAAGTTCAATTGAACCTTGGCTACGTTTCATATAAAAATTTAATTTACTATATTTTTATAGATTTGTTACTACTCCACTACTAATTAATTCTTCTTTTAAAAATTTTATAAAATATTCTTGCATATTTTGTATCTTGAAAAAATGGTTTTAATGTATCAAATATTACAAATTTTATCATATCAAGAAATGTAATAAAAACAAAATAAAAACTTAAGAAAACTATTAAAACAAAATCTATCCAATATTTTTTTATAAATTCCTTTCCATTTTTTGATTTAGCATAATGTCTTAACAATTCAAGAGCAAATATGAAAATCACTAAAGCTGAAATACTATGCAAAAATACTATTAAATCATTATCAACAACTCCAAGAAAATCAAGGACAACTCCAGTCACAGTTGAAATAATAGCAAACATAACACAAATATCTAATATTTTACCTAAAACATGTTTTTCCACATACATATTATATAGTTTTTTTATTTGATTATCATTAACAAAGTATTCCTCATAAACATACTTTTTAGCATTTCCCATTATAAATCTAAACCCTCAACTTAATAAATATATTTCTAACTACATATATGTAATAAATTTGCCATATACAAATATAATTAATCCCTAATCGAAAAAACCTAAAAAGCCAATTCACTAATCCATTTTCACAATACATATTCACTATTCATTATTTCCAACTCTCAAATAACAAAAAAACATTATATAAAAGTAACAACTAAATATTTAATGCTAAATATTAACAAAATCACAAAAACTGTAACATACATTGGAGCCCTTGACCCTGAACTTGAAACATTTGATATAATAATGAAAACAAAATATGGTTCTACATATAATTCATACTTAATTGATGGTGGCGAAGAATTTGCCTTAATTGATACTGCAAAAGAAAAATATTTTGACGAATACCTTGACCATTTAAAATCGATTTGTTCACCTGAAAAAATCAAATATCTAATAATAAATCACACAGAACCTGACCATAGCGGAGAGATATCAAAAATATTAAACTTATATCCTCACATTACAATAATAGGTTCACCAACAGCAATTAGTTTTCTAAAAGATATTGCAAACAAAGATTTCAAATCACTTGAAATAAAAGAAGGCTCATCTATAAAAGTAGGAACAAAAACTATAAAATTTATACCTGCTCCAAACCTACACTGGCCAGACTCAATGTTTACTTACCTTGAAGATGAAAATTTACTCTTCACATGCGATGTATTTGGAGCACATTATCATTCAAATAAAATATTTGCAGATGAAATTGAAAATAAAAATAATTATGATGAATCTTTCAAATATTATTTTGATTGCATATTCTCACCATTTAAACCATTTGTTATATCAGGAATTGAGAAAATCAAAGATTTAGAACTAAATATGATATGTCCATCTCACGGACCCGTTATAAGACAAGACTTTGAAGATTACAAATGCAAATACTTAACATGGTCAAAACTAACAGACCAAATCCCTGGAAAAATTGCCATTTGCTACACATCAGCTTATGGTTATACTGACAGAATAGCTAAAGAAATTAAAAAAGGCATAGAACAAGAAGGATTTGATGTTACTTTAGTTGACTTGCTTGAGAAATCCATACATGAAGCCGTATATGAAATAAATTCCTCAGAAGGATTTCTAATAGGCTCACCAACATTAAATGGAGACGCAGTTGAACCAATATGGAATTTACTACTTGCTCTCAATCCATATGATAACTGTTCAAAACTCTGTGCAGCATTTGGATCATTTGGGTGGAGCGGAGAAGCAGTGAGAAATATAGAAAGCAGACTTTCTATGATTAAAACAGAAGTTTTCAGACCAGGCTTAAGAATAAGATTTAATCCTGAAGAAAAAACAAAACTAGAAAAATCATATGCATTTGGTGAAAACTTTGCAAAGAAACTTCTCTCAACAAAAAGAGTATGTGATAATGAGTGGGTAGAAATTAAAACTGGAAAATGGAAATGCCTTGTTTGTGGTGAAATATATGAAGGAGAATATCCTCCGGAAGTCTGTCCTGCATGTGGAGCTCCACAAGACCAATTCATACAAATAAGCGATGATGAAACTAAATTTGAAAACAATACAAATAATAAATATATAATTATAGGGTCGGGAATAGCTGGAATTACTTGTGCAAAAGAAATCAGAAAAAGAGATAAAACTGGACAAATAGATATTATTACTAATGAAAGCGAATTGCCATATTATAGAATTCTACTATCAAAAAAATTATGCATTGAGAACTCAATAGAAGAACTAGTTAGTAAAGAATGGTTTGAAAATAACAACATAAAAATATCATTTAATACAAATGTATATAAAATCCTACCTGAGAAAAATTCAATTATACTACAAAACTCAACATTAATTGAATACAATAAATTAATAATTGCTGCAGGTTCAAGCAATAACATAATAAAAATACACGGAGACGATAAAAAAGGAGTTTTCAACTTAAGAAATAAAAATGACTTTAATAATATAAGCCAATATGCAAACAAAGAAACTACAAAAGAAATAGTAATTATAGGAGGGGGAATTTTAGGAGTTGAAATGGCATCTAGCCTTAAAAAAATAGGCAAAGAAATTACAATAATTGAATATTCTCCAAGAATAATGAACAGACAATTAGACTTAGAATCATCACAAATGATTGAAAAACATCTAAACCAAAATAAAATTAAAACATATACATCAGAAACTGTTGATGAAATTTATGGGACAGGAGAAAATTTCTCAGAAGTTTGCGGAGTTAAACTTGCGCATTCAAATAAAACCATACCTTGCCAAATGGTAATTGAATCAACTGGAATAAAAGCAAACCTAAATTTAATTGAAGACACAAAAATAGAAAAAAATAAAGGAATACTAGTAAATAAAAATATGCAAACAAACTATGAAAATATTTTTGCATGTGGAGACATTGCCGAATTTAACAATAAAAATATTGGTCTTTGGTCAATTGCATTAGAACAAGCAAAAGTTGCCGCAGCCAATGTAGCAGGAGAAAAAAAAGAATATATAGAACAACCAATATCTACAAGCTTTAATGAACTTGGCTTTAAAATATTCACCATAGGAGACTTAGGATACAACCCATCTATTGATTATCAAATTCTTGAACTAAACGACCCAAAAAACAAAATTTACAAAAAGTTTTACTTTAAAGATAACAATTTTGTAGGAGGAATCCTCATTGGCAACACAAAAAAAGCAATCCAACTCAGAAAATCACTTAACAATAATTCAACTATACAACATTTCTTAGAAAAACATTTCCTAGATGAAGAAGAATAATATTTATAATAATATAAATAACAATTTTATTATGTCCCTACCTATAAACAAAGAACTTCTTAAAATTTTTATTGAAAGTGTGAAATCTAAATCCCAAATAAAATCTCTAGAAAACACATTTATTGAAAAAATTATAAATATATATTTAATGTCTAATCCAAGCATTAAAAAAAAAATAGAAATTGAATATCAAGAAAAAAAAGAAAAAATTGAAAAATCAAAACATTTCAAAGAAATTATAAAACATATCAGAATGGAAATAGGAAATATTTACGGCCAATTTCTAACTGAAAAATTCTCAAAGAAATCAAAAATACTTGAAAAAACTTTAAATTATGAAGAGTTGCTTTTGCTTCACAAATCTTCAAGAGAAAGATTACAATACTATCAAGAAATCTACACAAAAATTTTTACATGGAAAACCCCAAATAAAATAGCTGATTTAGCATGTGGTCTAAATCCAATATCATATCCTATATTAAAGGAAGTCTCAGGAAAGAATATAGAATATTTTGCAACTGATTTAAACCCTGATGACATGAACTTTCTTAATAATTATTTCAAAAAAAATAATTATCCTGCTAAAGCAAAAGCTCTAGACATTTCAAATCCACAGATATTTAAAGAAAAAGAAATTCAAAATGCAGAAATGATATTCTTATTTAAAGCTCTTGATAGTATAGAAGAAATTAAAAAAAATATTTCAAAAGAATTTTTAAAAAACCTTAATCCAAAATACATAGTAGTATCATTTCCAACAAAATCTATAAAAGCAAAACAACAATTCAAAAACACAAGAAAAGGATGGCTTAGAAAACTAATTGACGATAATAACTGGAATTTTGAAGAATTTGAAATAGATAATGAAATTTTCTTTCTCATAGAAAAAAAATAATCATCCAAAGTAATCAATTTAATATATAGTCGTCCACAAAAGTTTTTCCTTTTGTGTCCTCTCCACTTAGCTGTGCTCGCTCAGCTATATTGTGTTCTCGAATTTAAGAACTTCTGCGGAGTACAATATATCATTTCTTATACCAACCACAAATATTTAATTATGTAAATAATAATAAATAAAACTAAAAATTAATTTTAAAAAACCCACATCTTAATTTTATAATAATTAACTCTTCAAACAATCACATTTCTAATCATACTACAATTAAGATTTGTTTCCCACCTTTAAAGAAAGCTGACCGCAAGCTCCTGAGATATCATCTCCAAGACTCTTTCTTATAGA
>CAYLKB010000004.1:18116-19830 GCA_964384165.1 uncultured Methanosarcinales archaeon | reverse complement strand
GTTTTTTTACTATACCTTCTTCTCCCGCATTCTTTTCTTATAGAATTTTCAATACCATTTTCATCAAGTATCTTTTTAAATGCAAAAACTCTATTTTTATCAGGTCTTTTAAAATCAGAAAATTCATGTGGGTTATAAATTAATAAATTTACATGTGCAAGTCTACCTTTAAGTAATTTAATAAGTTCCAAAGCTTCATTTGAAGAGTCATTAACACCATTAATCAAAACATATTCATAACTAACTCTTTTATTTGTTTTTTTAGTAAAATCATCACATGCCCTCATAAGCTCTAAAAGAGGATATTTCTTATTAATAGGCATCAATTTTGACCTCAAAGTATCATTTGGAGCATGAAGAGAAATAGCTAGCCTGCATCGTATGTCAAAACTTGCATAATCATAAATCCTAGGGACAATTCCTGAAGTAGAAACTGTAATATGACGACTACCAATATTAAACTTATCTTCATCATTTAAAATTCTAATAGCACTTATAACTTCATCATAATTCAAAAAAGGCTCTCCCATACCCATAAAAACAATATTACTTACTCTTTCATTTGCTTTTTTCAAATACCTAGACACAAATAAAACCTGACCAATTATTTCATCACATTTTAAATTACGCCTAAAACTATTAGCCCCAGTAGCACAAAACTTACATCCTAAAGCGCAAAATACCTGAGATGATACACATACAGTCCTTCTACCATCAAAATGATTCATTAAAACAGATTCAATAAAATTCCCATCTTTTGTCTTAAGTACAAATTTTATAGTATCAGCATTCTTAGACTCATCAACTAATTCCATTGTAGAAAAATTAAAATTTTGCTTAAGTTTCTCCCGCAAATCCTTTGGAAACTGTTTTATATCATCAAAACCTTCAACAAATTGTTTAAAATAAGCATCATTTAGTTGTTTCTTCCTAAAACTGGCAACATTATTTTGATCAAGAAAATCTAACATATCATCTAACATATTTTAAAGAATCATTATTTATTTATTAATATTCATGCTGTTTTGCAGTCTTTACCATATTTGAGATTTTTATTTTCTTCAATGTCTCCTCACTAACCTCACTTGCAATCATTTGATAAATATAATCAAGTTTCTGATCCATATTTGACAACTTAATTTCAAGAGAATTAATTCTAGTACCAAACGATTCCAACTTTGAGATAATCACTTCCTCTGATAATGACTTAGCATCCCCAGGAGCTGCTGCATTAAAATTTAATTTGTCAGCAGGTTTCATTCCAGGAGGAAAACCTGAATTAATTTGAGCTTCTTCAAATGGCGATAAATTCTCAGATGTACCCATTGTTGAATCATTATTGTTAAAAGGATTATCAAAAGGATTTCCTATTTTACCATCTTGACTAGTATTGCCACCCATTGAATCATTGCCCATACTAAAAGCCCCTGCATTATTATTTGAAGGATTAGAAATTCCTCCTCCGGACATATTTCCTCCTAAAGAGCCTTGCTGGACATCAGACATAGACTTTAGAGATGAATCATCTATATTATAATCATCCTCTTTTTTCTTAAACGGATTCTTAAACATAATTATTATTACAACTAAAATATTAATATTATTTTTTTATAACTACACAATAAGAAATTCACAAGATATTTTATAAGTTACAAAGTTTTTATTCATAACAACCCAAATTACAACAACCCAAATAACAACAATCCAAATTACA
>CAYLKB010000004.1:0-18016 GCA_964384165.1 uncultured Methanosarcinales archaeon | reverse complement strand
ACAAACCAAATAACAACAAACCAAATAACAACAAACCAAATAACAACAAACCAAATAACAACAAACCAAAGGACATTCTCAATAAATTTATAAAGGTGCTGGGTTTTTCTACAATTATGAATAACTTCAAGAAAATCTTAGACATGGAAAATAAATATTCTAAAAGTATTGAAAAAACAAAATTGTCATGTGAAAAAGAACTTGAGAAATTTAAAAAAAACTTATATGAAAAAGAAAAAGAAGAAAAAAATAAATTAATAGAAAAATACGAGAAAAAAACATCAGAGAAAATAGCTGAATATGAATTAAAAGCTAAAGAAATTATTAATGAAGCTCAAATAAACTCAGAATATATAAAAAAAAATGCTAAAATAAAAGAAGCATCAAAACTAATTATGGAGGCAATAGAAAATGTTTAAACCTGTATCAATGAAATCAGTTAATTTATTTATTCTGGAAAACGATACTAAAAAAGTAACAGAACTATTATATGACTTAAAATTTATAGAATTCTTTAAACTTGAAAAAGAGAATTTCAATAATTATAAACAAGAAGATATAAGCGAACTAACTTCAAAACTTCTAAGATTAAGATCAACAATTACAATTCTAAAAAAATACTCTCATGAAGATACTAAAATTATCAATAAAGAAACTATTTCAAATCCAATTGAAAAGACTCAAAAACTTAAAGAAAGAGAAGAAACAACAATAAAAGAAATATTAAATATTAAAGATGAAATAAAAAGAAATAAAGTTCTAACAAAATTAAATTTAACTAATGATGAATTAAAACGAAATGATTTGTCAATAGGTTTCATATCTGAAAAAGATGAAAATTTATTGCAAAAATTAACTTATGAAAAAATAAAATATAGAAAATACCATTTAGATGAAAGAATATACTTCTGTGCTTATTCAAATAAAATTCCATTCTCTTTCAAAGAATTTTACCTTCCAAAATCACCAGTAATTACACTCATATCAAAATTACCTGAAAAAGAAAAAGATATAACAAATATTACAAAAGAGTTAAAAAATATTGCAAATACAAGCCTTAGACATCTGCAAGTTGAAGAACTAAAACTAAGCAAAGAAATTGCAACACTCGAAGCCAAAAAAAAATTTGCTAAAACTGAAAATATCTCAGTTATATCAGGCCATATGCCTGTAAAATTTATAAAAAAACTAAAAATCAACCTTGAAAAAATATTATCCGACAAATATGAACTAGAAATTAACAAACCTGATAAAGATGCACCAGTATTGCTAAATAATACAGGAGCTTCAAATAACTTTGAAACACTTTTAAAAATGTATTCTATTCCCTCATACAAGGAAATTGACCCAACTTTTATCATGACACTGATTTTTCCAATATTTTATGGATTTATATTAGGAGATGTAGGTTATGGAATATTATCATTAATAGCATTTACTCTGGCAAAAAAGAAATTTTATAATATAAAACAATTCATTTCTGTATTGCAATTATCATCAATTTCATCAATTATTTTCGGAATATTTTATGGCGAATATTTCGGGTTTGAACCATACACCCCCCTACTTTCAAGAATACATGACCCCAACTCACTATTAATTGCAGCTTTAATATTTGGTGCAATTCATATAAATTTAGGTGTTCTAATAGGATTTATTAATAAACTAGATAATATTAAAGAAGCAATTTGCGACAAATTATCATGGATTATATTAGAATTTGGATGTGCATTTCTAGCATTGGGCATTTTTTACAAAACAATTGAATTAAACATTATTGGAGGGTTTATAATATTATTAAGCATGCTATTAATATATTTAGGACATGGCTTTATAGGAATAATTGAAATTCCATCATTCTTCACAAATATATTTTCATACGCAAGACTTATGGCTGTAGGCTTATCATCAGTAGTAATAGCACTTCTTGTAAATCAATTCTCAATTTACTTATTTCAACTTGGATTTATAGGAATAATATTTGGTGTTATTGCATTTACAATAGGACATATTTTCAATATCATACTAGGCAATTTTGAATCATTCCTTCATACTCTAAGGCTTCATTATGTGGAGTTCTTCACTAAATTCTACACAGGGGGCGGAAAAGAATTTGAACCATTTGGAGAAAAAAACCACGAAAACTATTAATATCAATTAAAACAATTATTTATAAATTCTTATAAAATTATTACAATATAATGGATTATTCTAAAGAAAGCATAAAATTACACAGAAAAAACAAAGGCAAACTTGAAATAATATCAAAATTACCTATAACAAATAAAGATGAACTATCTCTTGCATACACACCAGGAGTCGCTGCAGTATGTCTTGAGATTGCTAATAATGAAAAAGAATATAAAAACTTGACATCATCGGCAAACACAGTAGCAGTTATAACTGATGGTTCTGCTGTACTTGGTCTTGGTAATATTGGCCCAAAAGCTGCAATGCCTGTCATGGAAGGAAAATGTGCTCTTATGAAAGAATTTGCAGGAGTTGATGCTATTCCGATTTGTTTAAACACTCAAGATACTCATCAGATAATTGAAACAATAAAAACAATTGCTCCAAGTTTTGGAGGAATCAATCTAGAAGACATATCTGCTCCAAGATGCTTTGAAATTGAAAAAGCACTTCAAGAATCACTAAAAATTCCAGTATTTCATGACGACCAACACGGAACTGCAATAGTAGTACTTGCAGCTCTCATTAATTCACTTAAAGTTTTAAAAAAAAGAAAAGAAGAAATAAAAATTGTAATTAACGGTTCAGGTGCAGCAGGAATTGCAATAGCAAAACTTCTTCACAAATACGAAATTAAAGAAATCATACTTTGTGATAGTAAAGGCGTAATCTCAAGACACAGAGAAGACTTAAGCACTGAGAAACTAGAAATGCTTACAATGACTAACCCCTTTGATGTATGCTGCACCCTATATGATGCTCTAAAAGACGCTGATGTATTCATTGGAGTCTCCAAAGGAAATCTTCTAAAAAAAGAACATATTGACCAAATGAAAAAAGACCCAATTATTTTTGCTCTAGCTAATCCAGAACCTGAAATAATGCCAGAAAATGCAAAAAAATGGGGAGCTAAAATAATAGCAACAGGCAGGTCAGACTTTGAAAATCAAATAAACAATGTCCTAGCTTTCCCAGGAATATTCAAAGGAGCACTTCAAATGCAAAAACAAATAACAGATGAAATGAAATTAAAAGCAGCAGCAGCTCTTGCAGACTTTGTCAAAAACCCAATTGAAGAAAAAATTCTCCCATCTCCATTTGAAAAAGGAATTGCAGAAAAAATTGCAAAAGAGATCCAAAATAAATAATAATTTTGATCATAGTTAAACATATACAATATAAAATTCATCATAACCAATAGTGACAAAAGTTTAAATATAAAAATATCAAAACTATAATAAAATGAATCTGAAAAATACAATAAAAGGTCAAAGTTTGCCTCTTAACACTATTGTTATTGCAATTCTTGTAATCATTGTTCTACTAGTAATCGTAGTCTTCTTCGCATCCAATATAGGTGGAGGCCAAGATGATATTAACACATTAAAAGGTTGTTCAGTTGAAAATGCTGCTGTGGCTTCTTTAGGATATACATGGGCTGATAAGCAACTGGTAAGTAAAGATAATCAAGTATGTTCTAGAGGAAGTAAAATATTTGTTGTTCCACCTAAAAATGAAATAAATGGAGCCGGAGTTGAAACCTCAAATGTTTGGATATGCTGTGGTGAAAAACCAAATGATGACAATAATAATTAAATATATTTAAAATAACTTTTTTCTTTAAAAGAACTTATCAAGCGTACTTACATTCTTAATTCCAGATAAACTCCTATCAATCATAGACTCATCAAAATCTTTTTCCATTAGAAGCCTCTTTACTTCATCCTTATCAATACTTACAAAATCAAGCTCTACATCCTCAATTACCGGCATTTTCTTAAATGTATTAAAAACTTCTATCCAAGGATAATCAAAATAATCAAACCAACCTAAATTCTTAAATAAATCATTCCATCTATCTCTATACTCTTTTACAAGTTTTAATGCTTTCTTAGGCCCTATACCCTTAACACCACCAGGATTAAAATCAGTCCCGCACATTATAGCAATTACTATTAGTTCATCAAGATTAATATTTAATTTTTTCAAATTCTTATCCAAATCAAAGAACTCAATAGGAACATCTCTATATACAGAAGAACCAGCAACTTTTCGCTTAGCTGAGACAGACAAGTTCCTAATTAAGAATTTAGCTCCAAATAAAAGAGAATCAAAATCTTGACTAGCAGATGAAAAAACTTTTCCTTGTGAAACAAACCTAGCTGCCTGTGCTTCACCCTCTGAAGGTGCCTCAACAACAGGAAAACCAAAAGCTCTAACTAAATCCTTAGAATCATTAATCATCTTCTCATCTAATTTATTAAGACCTTGAGCATACTTTCTAGCATCTTCCATCAAACCCATATCAACAGCTTCCCTGTATTTCTTATCTGCCTCCATCTTCTTCTTCATCCTAATTTCTCTTTCCTTGTCTTTGAGTCTTGGAGCTTTCCCATCAAAAACAAAAACAGCTTTAATATTATTCTTCTTAAAATAAACACATCTATTAAATAAACCTTTAAGATGTGAAGTAACTTCACCTCTTGAATCTGTTAAAGGTTGACCATCAGGTTGTCTTATTGATGCTAAAAATTGATAAAGCATATTAAAAGTATCAATCGCAATTTTTTTATTTGAAATTAAACCAAGCTCAATCTCATCATACTCAAGAATATCTTTAATTTGAACTCCCATAAAAACTACAAAACTTCAAAATATATAAACTTATTGTGTGAAATAAATCAGCCCTAAAGAAAATGAAACCATTTAAAAAATATAACAAAAGTATATATAATATAAAAGAGCTAACATAATAAATGAAAAATTTGATAAAAACATTTATTACTATTATTATAATTTCTCTCATATTAAATATTATATTTGCCCAAAACAACACTTCACAAAATATTTTAGACATTAATGAAAAACCAATAGATGGACAAAAAATTGAAGAATATTCAACATTTGCTTATACATCAATGTTAATACTAATAGGTATCTCTGCAATAGCAGGACTCTCAGCATTAATACTAACATGGCAATATTATGGATTTAAAGTAATGCTCAAAACTCTGGGTATTATAATAATGCTTAGCGCAATACTAACATTTATATTCATAATATCATAAATATAAAGCAAACAATTGACATTTACTCTAATCAACATTCTCCAAACCCATAAATCTTATCTCAAACCTTCATTCCCAACCTTTATAAATTCAATAAGAATAAAAAAAATATGGAAAAAAGCAAAGTTACTCCTTGGGAAGTTGAAGGCAAAGTAGATTATGATAAATTAATAAAAGAATTTGGAGTAGAATACATAACTAAAGAACAAAAAGAATTCATTGCAAAAACAGCAGAAAAAAAAAACATGCCATTGCACTTATTTATAAGAAGAAACCTATTTTTTGCTCAAAAAGACTTCAATGCAGTAATAGAAAAATTAAAAGAAGGAAAAGACATATTTCTCTATACTGGAAGAGCCCCAGGAGGTTCAATGCATATAGGCCATTTAATACCATTCTTATTCACAAAATATCTTCAAGACATTTTTGATTGCAGACTATATATACAAATCCCTGACGATGAGAAATTCCTTTTCAAAAAAGACCTAACACTTGAAATTGTAAATGAAATGCTTGATAAAGACTTAAAAGAAATTGCTGCAATAGGATTTAACCCCGATAAAACATTTATATTCAGAAATACACAGTATATTTCAAAAATGTATCCTCTTTACATGAAAATTGCTAAAAGAATTACATTTTCACAAGCAAGAAACACATTTGGCTTTAATAATGACTCAAACATAGCAATGATTAATTACCCAGCCCTTCAGATAACACCAACATTATTTGAAAAAAATATATGCCTTATTCCTTGTGCAATAGACCAAAACCCCTATTTTATGCTTCAAAGAGACTATGCAGAAAAAATAGGAAATATAAAAAATGCAACAATTCTCTCAAAATTTTTAACATCACTTACAGGCCCACAAGGAAAAATGTCAGCATCAGACCCTAACAAGGCAATTCACCTTACTGATATGCCAAATGAAATTAAAAAAAAAATTAATAAATTTGCATATAGTGGAGGACGAGAAACAATTGAAGACCACAGAAAATATGGAGGAAATACACAAACCGATGTAGCATACCAATGGTTATATTATCTTTTTGAAGATGATGACATAAAAATTCAAGAAATTAAAGAAGATTATGAATCAGGTAAAATGTTATCAGGAGAAATAAAAAAAATTCTTATAGATAAAATAAACACATTTCTTGAACTTCATAGAAATAATAAAGAAAAAGCAATAAATGACAATCTTATTGATAAATACATGTACAGAGGTAAACTTGCAAAAGAAATGTGGTCAAAAAACTTCTATGAACTTTGATTATATTTAATTACAATATTAGCTTAACCTTTTTCCTATCTTCGCAAAATAAATATAAAGTTTAAACCACATTTCTTTTCTTCAATTTACATGTCTGCAAATTTAAAAGCAAAGAATAATTAGCATAAACAAGTAATAATGCACCAATAATTTTTAATTCCAACCCATGATATGGCAATAAACTTATAACACCTGCAAGTCCTATATATGACGCCAAAGTAATAGAACAAGCAGGACAACCAGCAACTATAATTCCAAAAAATGTTCCAATAAAAGAAGTACTATTTTCTTTTAAATCAAATTTGGAAAAACTAGCATATTTGTATAATGAAACTGGTAGAAATATTGCAAATAATACAGATATCATTAACTGAAAAAAAACCTGAAGAAAATAATAAATTACTCCCTCATTTCCTAAAATAAGCTCAGTGTCAGTATGATAAACAAAAAAAGTACCTATTAACAAACCTACAAACAAACCTATAATTAAATAATTAGTTTTAAAAAATACAAGCTTAAAATTATCATATATTATAAATAAGTTTTTATTCTCAACCATAATTAAAATTAACAAATCCTATTTATAAGGTTTCCTTTAAAGAGATTTAAAAAAATAAATATTCACAACCACAATAAAACTTAATCAAATTATATACCACAATTCCCTAAAAAGTAAATAATAAAAAATATAAACATCAATAAATAAATATGATTACTTAATAAATAAAAAATTAAAAAATGAAAAAAACAAAAATATTAATTATATTGTTATCTGCATTCATTTTGATATCATTAGCATACGCACAAAATGAAACAAATGAAACAATTATTGAAGAAATTAATCAAAATAGTAATAATGATACTATGAATAATGTTACTGAAATAGTAGATTCTATTGAAAGCCATATAAATAATGAATCTACAGAATCAAACGAAGAAGAAAATAATGCAGACCCAGAAGAACCTGTAACTGAAAAAGAAGAACTTTTAATCTCAAGCAAATATGGTCTTGAAATGAGATTGCTTCAATTAACAACTGCAGTAGAAATACAACTTGAGATTGGAAATATGATAATTGAAAAGCTTGAAGAAGAATCAAATATCTCAGAAGAAGACCTATACAAATTATACAATATTACCTCAGAAATGGAATATATTCTAGAAAATCTTGAAAATATTAATTTAGACCAAAACACAGAAATTCTAACCGAAGAATTTGTATCATACAAGCAATATACAATTAATATAACATTAGAATTTAGAAATACTGCATCCAAATATATTGATAAAGAACTAAAAGAAGAAATTATCAAAGAGATAATTGAAATAAAAAAAAGTTACAACAATGAAAGAAAAGAAGAAATTCAAGAATTAAGAGAACAATACAACAAAGAAAAATTATTAAATTTGGCAACAACTCTAGGAGTAAACTTAGATGATGTAAACATAGATAATATGTCTACTCAGGAACTAAGAAAATACATCACAGACGACTTTAAGAACCAAGTAAAAGCTAAAAGAGAAAACATGCTTAATGAAGCAAAACAAAAAAGAATAGAAATTAAAAAAGATGTAAAAAGGAATGTTGAAGAAATAAAACAAAGAACTAATCAAAAAAGAGAGGAAATAAAAATTAGAATTGAACAAAGAAATGATGATATTAAACAAAGAGTAGAAAATAAGATAAAAGAAGTTAGAAGTAGAAATGAAGAAAGACTAAATAATATTAGAGAAAGAAACGAAGAAAGAATCAACAGCATTCAAAATCAAAATCCAAGACCAATTCCCAATAATCAATAAAAATGAAAAAAAATAATAAAAATAACATAATAATAATTGCATTATTGATTATCACATCAATATTTGCATTCTCAGGTTGTTCATCAAATAATGAACAAATACTAGAAAATGAAACTCAAGATAACCTTGAAGACAATAATAACTATCAACCAGGAAATGCTAATACAAACAAAGAGAACACAATAAACAATAATCAAGATAACACATATGATGAATTTGAAGATGAAATAGACAGCATAACTATTGATGAAAATGACAATGTAAACATAGGAGATATGATTTAAATCTATAATTAATTTCTATTTAAAATTAAAAAAATCAAAAAATAATTATTATTAAAAATCCTATAAAAAGAGGCGGCAAAAAAGCTATACCATCCTTTACCAATAATTCCTTAGGATAATTTAAATTCTTATCCAATTTCTTAATTGCATCAATTTGATCTTGAGAAATACCAAGTTTAAAATCCTCTTTTTTATACATAACCTTATCCTTAACATAAACATCCTCTACAACCCAATCACCAGGCACTATTTTAAATATACTTTTCTTCTTAACAAAAGCAAAACTCTCAACTTCTTTTGTTATAAATATTACATAAATAAAAAGATAAATTCCTAATAAAGCAGCTAAATAATAATATTCAATTTTAAAATATAACATTATAAACATAGAAATTACAAAAAGTATAGAAAATAAATATATTCTAGTCTTGTATTTTTTCATAGCAAAAATAGTATTTTTAAAATTCATTAAAAAGAAATAAAAAATAATAAAAATAGCTAAAATACCACCCGCAATAAATGAAATAATCAAATATTCAAGTAAAAATGAGAATAAACTTAAATTAACTTCATCACGTCCAATAATTAAAATTATCAAAAATAAAAAATTTAATGCAATTAAATGACCAAATGGTGGTAAAACCCTTTTATTAATCTCAAAATCATTTCCAGCTTTATCTTTTAGAATAGACAAATCATCAAGTGAAAGCCCCTCCACTTCAACATCATGTTTAAACTCTACCTTATTTTTTCCAACAATTATAATATTATCAATTCTATCTCCTTCTGACAAATTCCTCACTTGTCTTTTAATAATAAAATAAGAACTAAAAAGCATATTCTCATCAGAAAAAAATACAATTAAAAAAGCCAAAAAACTAAAAATGCCAAGATAAGTTAAAATTTCATTAAAAACAAGTCCCAATGTTAAAAATATAAATAATACAAACAATTCAATTATACCAAGTATTCTTTTTTTCTCTAAATTGACAAACACAGCCCATAACATGTAAATCAAGGAAAATATATTTAAAAAAATTAAAATTAATACCAAATTATTAATTAGAGCCCCTATTTGAATAGAATAATTAGAGATTATAAATGTAAACATTTGAGATATATCTCGGCTAAAAATCCCAGATATCTCAATCAAATAAAAACCAGCACCAGAAAAACCTATTAAAAATTTCAAATCACCCCCACCCCAAATACCTAAAAAATATATAATCGAACCTATAACAAAACCTAGCACCAACCCAAAAATTACATACATAGTTGGTCTTATAGAACCTGTTAGTATAGAATCAAATATTCCAATAATAGCTACAATAAAAGCCAAAGAATATGTTAAATAGTCATATACTTCTCTTTTTTTAATATCCTCAAAACTTGCTATTGCAAAATATATTAAAATTATTATTAATATTACATACTCTATCATAATCACTCATTATAAATATTAAAAATCGAATAACTTATAAGTATTATGGAACTTATTAATGATATGTAAAATCCATACAAAGGATATGGACCCAAAATTTTATTCATAGCTGACAAATATGGAATCAATTGCAATATTGAAGTTATATTTAAGATAAACATTGTAATGCCCACTCCTAAAAAAAATACTCCTGCAGTATGAACATCCAAAACAACATGCTCTCCCAATCTAATACCTTCTACTTTATTTATTTTATGTCTCATTAAAATATATTTAAAAAAAGAATATTTAAAATTTAATATTAACAACAAAGTTACAACTATTATAATTGTATAAAAATTATATTAATAAAAAAATAAAAGAAATCCTTATAATATCTCAAATGATATTAAATAAATATCATAATTTTGACTGAGTAATAAAAATTTTAAATTAAATTATCAAGCAACTAGCATGTAAGTTGTAAATATTATTAATACCATTGAAGTTAATATAGATATATCAAATGCAAAAAATGAATAACTTGAAGGCATGAACGATAAAAATGTAGAAATATTAAGAAAAAACATTACTATTCCAACTCCTAAAAAAAATATACTAACTTCCCTTCTTGAAATACTATTTGCGGATTTAATTTTAACTAATGAGTTTTTACTTTTCATTTTTCTTTCTTGTATAGATTATAAACTGAATATAAAATAATTAACATTGAACTAAAAACTGAAATATCAAATGCTACATGAGAATACTCAGATGGCAAAAAACTCAGCATAGAAGATATGTTTAAAAAAAACAAACATAATCCTACCCCTAAGAAAAACAAACTAACATTTTTCTCAGACTTAATAACATCCATGAATGAGAGCTCTTCGTGTTTTTTAATTGTCATATAATTTTTACTTAAATAATAATTAAAATAATTTATATTAACTATTCAATAATTAAAACTTAACATTACTATCTATTATTATTTAAAAGATGCTCTGTCGAGAAATTCTTTTTTTAATGGTGCAATTTCGAGCTAATAAATTAAAAATCCTAAGAATTGCTATCCCCACTATAAATGATGGAGTATTACGCAATTCATCGAGATGGATTTTTAGTCATCGTTTAAAGTTAAGCCCCACCCTAAAGGATGGGGTAATCTTGAAACGATATATAGGCTCTCATATATTTGACACCATATCTAATTTCTGAACAAAGCCTTAAAAGAATATATTATTTAATAATTGAAAATAATAAATTAATGCCAAAACTTATACTTTAAATAATACAAAATTAAATAAATAATTATTTCTGATATTTAAACATATCAATAGCTTCTTTAGAGACAAGTTTATGATCAACAATAGGTTTTGGATAATTATTATCAAAAAACAAAGGTCTCTGATTTACAATATTAAATATTTCATTTGATTTTAAATTTTCTAACTCATTAACCCATTTCTTAACATATTTGCATTCAAAATCAAATTTCTCAAGCTGACTTGTAGGATTAAATATCCTAAAATACGGTTGAGCATCACATCCTGTTGATGCTGACCACTGCCAATTGCCATTATTTAATATAGGATCATAATCAACTAATTTTGTTGCAAAATATTTCTCCCCATATCTCCAGTCAATATGCAAATCTTTTACTAAAAAAGAAGCAACTACCATTCTAACCCTATTATGCATATAACCTGTCTGATTTAATTCTCTTATTCCAGCATCAATAAGAGGATAACCAGTATTCCCCGTTTTCCATGCTTCAAACTTAACATTATCAAACTTCCAGACTATATTTCTATATTCTTTTCTAAATTCCTTGCCAAAGACATCAGGAAAAAAATAAGCTATAGAATAATAAAACTCTCTCCAAAACAACTGTCTTACAATATCACTATCAATGCCAAATTCTAAACAAAAAATACTATAAAGTTCCCTAATAGAGAGAGTACCAAATTTTATATGAGCAGATAGGCCTGTAGTACTATTTAAAATTGGATAATTCCTATTTTTTGAATATTCATTAAGTTCTTTTAATTTTTTGTCAAGAATCTTTAAAGCTTCTTCTCTTCCTCCATTAACAAACAGTTGACGATTATTGCAACTATCAAACTCTTTAGGAAACTCTTCAAAAGAATTGTCAATCTCAGAAGAATAATAATTAATAAAATTATTCTCTTGAACAAACTCAATCTTATTTAACAAGTTTTTTTTATAAAAAGGTGTGAAAACAGTATAAGGCTTTTTATCATTCTTAATCGTATTCTCAGGATGAATTAAAAGTGCATCAAAACAACTTTCAAAAACAATTCCCTCCCCTATACACATATTTTTAATTTTCATATCCCTATTAATAGAAAAAGGTGTGTAATCTTCATTTACATAAACACAATCAATTCCAACATTCTTATTTAAAATAGTTATAACATTACACACATCATCATTAAAAAAATACAACTTACCACCAACCCCCTCAATCTTCTCTCGCAACTCCTTTAACGAATTCATCAAAAACTGCATTGAATTTAAACTCCTGTATTCATTCTCAATACCAATCTGATTTCTATTGAAAATAAAACAGCAAATTACTTTTTCCGATTCTTTCAATGCCTTAATTAACCCGATATTATCAAAAATTCTTAAATCTCTTCTAAAAATAAAGACCGAATTCTTATAAATCTTCAAATTATCATTAATCATAATATATAAATTAGAATTTTATTTTTTAAAACTATCGCTTAAAATTTAATTTCATAAAAAGTAATGTAGAGGATATCCAACTCCTATTGTAAAAACTAATATTCCAAAAACCAAATATTCAAGAAAAGGCAAAATCACAGACTTGCTCTTTTGATATCTATAACCAAACCACAAACCCCCAATAAAAGCTAAAACTACAATTAAAACATTATAAAATAATATATGTGCAAATGCAAAAAAAAGAGAAGAGGCAAAAACCAAAGAACTATTGTTGTCAAACAATCTCTTATATCTATAATAAAAATAAGCATAGTAAACTACTATCATAGGATATGCAATAAATACACCAAACAAAATAACTACAAAAAACCACAAATTAAAAGCAACTAAAGGAAATAAAAACAAATTATCATACTCAGCATAATAAACTAATAATACTAAAAACACAAAAACTAAAACAGAATTTAAAAAAAAATTAAGAGAATTCTTATTGAAATATTTACAATCATATAATTTATTATTTGAGAAATTCTTATCATGCAATAACATTAACAAAATTATCATGCTAATAGTAAAAAAAACATAAACTGATGGCAGTTTGACATTAAAAAAAAAAAAAAGTAAAGGCACTAGCAAATATATTAAGAACAACTCTAAAAATAAAAATAATTTAGTTTTTCTAATCATAATAAACTTCAAATAGAATAATATTTAAATATTAATAACCACTTATTAAATACAAAAGACATATTATCAGAACTTAAAATAATAAAAGAACTCACAAAGATATCTTTAGTTTTTAAATGATTTAATTTTTTAAAGTTTTAATTTTTTACTTCATAAATAACCTTGCCAGTTTGTGTAAATTCCTCAATATTCTCTATTGTAGCTTCCAAAATTCTCTCAACTGCTTCAAGACTATTAAATGCATTATGAGGTGTAAAGATAACATTCTCCATAGAAAGCAATTTCTTATCAGTAAATAAAGTATGTATTTTCTCCCTAAGTTTAGTATCTTTCATAATTTGCTCTTCATTTTTTATAATCTCTTCACCCTCAATAACATCAAGACCAGCACCAGAAATTAATTTTTTATCAAGAGCTTCATATAATGCTTGTGTATCAATAAGTCCTCCTCTTGAAGTATTAATTATAATTGCAGAACTCTTCATTCTTTTAAATTCATCAATACCAATAAAATGATAAGTCTTATCATTTAAAGGCAGATGTAAAGAAATTATGTCTGAATTTTCAATAATATCATCAACATCTGCATACTCATAATGAAGAACTTGTGACATAAACTTATCCTGTTTTACATCAAAAGCTTTAACATGCATTCCAAAACCTTTAGCAATTCTAATAACATGAAGACCAATATGACCAACACCAATAACTCCTAAAGTCTTACCCTGCAAATCAAACCCAATAAGACCATCAATTGAATAATCCTGATGAATTGTTCTCAAATAAGATTTATGAACTTTTCTTGACAAATTAAGAATCAAAGCAAAAGTATGCTCTGCAACAGTATTCTCACCATAAAAAGGCACATTCCCAATTATTATTCCATTCTTTCTGCAAAAATCTATATCAATATGATCAAATCCTGTTGACCTTGTTGCTATCATTTTAAGTTTCTTGAACTTTGATAAAAATTCACTTGACAATTCCGAATGAATAAATACACATAAAATATTAGCATCAAGGACATTTTTTAAATCAGAATCCCTAACTTCAGTAGTCTTTTTCTCAAAAAATATTAATTCATGTCCATTTAAATTTTTTTTAAAAAAAACTTCATCGTCCTTTTTAACTTCAAAAAATAATATCTTTGCCATCTTATAATTATTAATTTATAAAATATATTTTCTTCCAACCCCAATATAATTAAGCTTGCTTTTATTAACTGATGTTGCTAACCACCTATTTCTAAAATCAAAAACAACATCTCCAGCCATCAATTCTGCAATACTATCAAAATCAACTGAATCAAATTCTCTCCATTCAGTTAATAATACCAAAGCATCCGCATTCTCAAGCATTTCAAACTTATCTTGTGAATATTCAATTTTATCCCCGAAAACTTCTCTAGCCTTTTCATCTTTAGGATCATATGCTACAATTTTTGCTCCAAGTCCTAATAAATAATTAATAATTTTAATAGAAGCTGCATCTCTCATATCATCAGTATTAGGTTTAAAAGTAAGCCCCCATACAGCAATCTTTTTGCCATTAATATCATCATTAAAATAATCCGTAATCTTCTTACCAAGATATTCCTTGTGCATTTCATTAGATTGATGAATAGTATCAAGAAGCATTGTTTGATAACCATCTTTTTTAGACTGAAAAACTACACCCTGAATATCTTTTGGAAAACAAGAACCACCATAACCCGTACTAGGAAACATAAAACTATATCCTATTCTATTATCCTCACAAACCATTCTTCTAATATTGTCCATATCAGCCCCTTCAGTCACATCAGCAATTCTTGCAAACTCATTAACCATAGAAACTCTAGCAGCAAGAGCCGTATTTGAAAATAATTTTGCAAGCTCAGCATCAGATGGGCTTCCCCTCATAATCTTATTCTTTGTAATATTAAAAGGATGATAAATATCCTCCATTATTTGAAAAGCTCTCTCAGACTCTGTACCTATTATAATTCTATCAGGAAATGAAAAGTCTCTAACAGCAGTACCTTCAGCTAAAGTTTCAGGATTTGAAACATAATCCCATTCTAATTCAATATTATTACTTATCTCTTCATTAATTACATTTATAGCTTTTCTAAAAGTCCCTTGAGGAACTGTACTTTTCCCAACAACAACTTTATATCCTTTAGCAGTCTTTAATGCTGTACCAACATCCTTAGCAGCTTTTAAGAAGTAATCCAGATTAAATTCACCCGACTCATTAGAAGGAGTATTAACACCAATAAAAATAATATCAGAAGTCTCAACGGCATCTTTTATATCCATAGTAAACTTAAGTCTTTGAGCCTTTGTATTCTTAAAAACAAGTTCCTCAAGCCCAGGTTCATAAATATGTATTTTCCCAGAATTCAACATATCTACAATCTGCGGATTTTTATCAACGCAAA
This sequence comes from uncultured Methanosarcinales archaeon, assembly GCA_964384165.1. Lineage (GTDB taxonomy): Archaea > Nanobdellota > Nanobdellia > Woesearchaeales > UBA583 > UBA583. Next base: position 2,159 of record CAYLKB010000004.1, on the reverse strand, counting down.
TCACATCATTTCCCCTATCAGCAAACAGAGTTCCTGTAACAAGCCCTATATAACCTGTACCTATTATTGCTATCTTAGCCATAAATAATAGAAAAATAATACATTTTATAAATTAATGGTTTTTAAAACTCTACCTTGGAATATAATTTTATACATAGTTTAGAAACAAGCATTTATAGATTACTCTTAATAAAAGACTTTTTAACAATTCAATAATAAATTTTTAAGTATTGCGCAAGACTAATGCTTACACGACATAATCTAATAAGAAATATACAACAAATAACTTTGCGACTTCTTGGTCGTCATGAAACTATGCTAAATCAACTCATCCTTTGAAGTCTTTTAATTATTAAATTTTCTTTTGGCCCTCATTTTAATAAAACCATTTAACTTACCAGACATAGCCTTTTTTATAGCAAAAATATTTTAAATAAGAAATAGAAATTCAATATATGAACAATAAAAACAGAAAAGAAAAAATAAAAATAAACAAAACAACATTAAAAAAAAATATAATATTTTTTTCAATAATAGTTATAATATCTATTAATATCTCAGGATGTACAATCGTAAATGAGTTTTCAAAAACAATAAAAAATAACTCTGAAATTAAAAACAGTAACCAAACTAATAATCTAACAGATAAATCAAATTTTTCAACTACATCAAATACAATAAACTTATCAACTAAAAATATTTCAAATAACTTTTCATTTAATATAACAAATAAAAGTATATTAAACAACCCTGAAAAAAAATCTGAATACATAAAAGACTTTGAATTAAATTTATCAAATAATAAATCAATACCAAAACCTATTTCAAATTTAAGTATTGATAAATGGTGTTTAATAGGAGAAGAATTCTCAAATTACATAGATAACATAACCTCAAACTCAACAATTATAGGTATTACAAATTACGAAAATGCAACTTATTGCAAAGCAGAATCAACTATAATAATAGGAAAATCAATAGGATATATTTCTTACTATATTAATGAAAAATTTAACGAAATGTGGATTGAAACAACTATTTTCAACGAAACATCAAGAACTCATGTTTATTATTAAATAAATAAAGTATATAAATGATAATTAAAATTTATTGTTTCCCAAAAATACTACTGTTTCACAAAAAATATAACACAATTCCCACTTCTCCAGAGAAAAACAAATAATATAAATAAGAAAAATAATTTTTATATAATGAATAGAAAGTTACAATTAAAAACTCTGGAAGATTTTTATTGGAGTTATGATGAAAAAAATCCAATTGCTGTTTTTATTGCAATGACAATTTCTTTAGGTTTCTACATTATTACATGGATTTATTTTTTAAATAAAGAGCTTGCAAAATATGACCCTGAAGCACCAAATCCTGACAGGGGCGCTTTAATAATGTTTTTCATACCCCTATCTTGGTATATAACAACTATTGTTATATCAAAATTATTTTTAATTAACTTCCCATCAATATCATTTACAATTAACTTTTTAGGATGGATTCTTGTAATTTTCTTAGGATTAAAATATTTATATGACTTTTGCATATCCTTTGCTAATATAACTAAAAGTAATGCCCTATTATGGTATTTATTTATATACCCAGGATTTTTAGCATATGTTCTTGCATTCTTTAATTTTTTCTATACATTCCCATTTATTTTTTTTACAATAATTGCAATTCCATCTATGCAAGATTTCATGAATAATAGAGCCAAAGAAATACAAACAAAAAGACAATTCATATATTTCAATGGAATTACTTCATATAAACCAAAAGATGAAGATGAAATATATTTTAAATAATAGGCGTTTCAAAATAAACCTTAAATCATTTAATCTCATTCAAAGAATAATGTATTATAAAAAAATCAATAATTTATTTCTTTATCTTAAAAATATGATAAAAACATCAAATATCAACATAAATAAAAGGAAATAATTTCCTAGAACATATTAATTAAAATGTACTTAAACCTAAAAACTCCTGAATCCTATATAATAACTTCTTAAAAATATTATTATCTTCATAATTCTGATAATCTACTGTATAAATACCTTGAACATTATCATAAATTCTATTAAAATAATTATTTACATTTAACTTCATATCACTATCATTTAAAACCTTAATATAGATATTTGCCTCCA
>CAYLKB010000003.1:24238-31010 GCA_964384165.1 uncultured Methanosarcinales archaeon | reverse complement strand
TAACCTTTATATATTTTATTCTGCTTAAAACTTTTAAACTCCGAACGGAGCTTATTTAGGGATAATTATATAAATTATTAAATTATAGTTTATATATGATTAAGAATAAAACTCAAATTCTAAAGAGATGTAAAAAGTTGGCTATTGAGTTTAATTTGAAGTTACTTGTTTTATTTGGTTCTTATGCAAAAAATGAATACATGGTTTATTCTGATGTTGATATTGCATATTATGCAAAGAAACCATTGTCTCAGATAAAAAAAAGAAATATGCGTAATAAATTATCTGAAATATTTTATGATAAGGATATTGATTTAATTGAATTGAACACTAATTATGCCATATTGTTAAGATATGAAATATTTAAAGATGGAATTTGTTTATATGAAGAGAATGAGGGTATGTTTGATGAGTTTGAGAGTAGTTCTTGGTTTGATTATATAGATAATAAATATTATTTAAATGAATATTCAGATATTGTTAGAAAATCAATAGATTCAATGATAAAATGAAGGATAATAAATTAATTCATAAATTAGAACAGTTAAAAGATTTGTATGAAGAATTTTTAAAATGGGATAGTTTTTATCATCAATGGGAAGGAATACATAAGGATAGTGCTTTTTTATCATCTCAAAAAAAAGCAGAAGAATTAGTTGAGTATGCTATTAAGATTAATAGAGAATTATTAAAAAAGAAAAATATTTTTTCTCATTCCTATAAAGAGTCTTTTTTACAACTTGAAAATATCGGATTTGAGAAGGAATTTACAAAGAAGTTAAGTGAAATTACTCTATTTAGAAATAAAATGGCACATGAATATCTTAATATTTCTGATGAAGAGATTAAATTTGAGTTAGATAATCTAAAAATTTTATTTCCTAAATATATAAAAAAAATAGCTGAGATTGTTTTGTAAATTATATTAAAGTTTAGGAGTTAGTATATAACCTTCTTTTAAATTACCATAAATTTTTGTTTTTGATATGTCGCACCAATAATAATAAACAATAAATGCGCATACTATAGAGTCAAGAATGTCTTCAGTTTTTTTGAATTGTTTTCCTTTTAATTCTGAAAATTCAATTTTTCCTAAAATATCAAGATTTATTTTGAAATTTTTTTTAATATATTGATATAATTTTTCAAGTTCCTTTTGTCTTAATTTTAGTTCTCTGTTTTTTTTTGCTTTGTATTTTAATATTGAATTTAATTTAAATAGAACTATACATGCACTATGTGGAAATACTTCATAATAACTTCTTATATCTTCTTTTGATTTTTTTAAAAATTTGTGTTTGAAATTTGTTGAGTTTAATTTTTTTGCAATTTCTTCTCCCCTTATATTTCCTGTCCAACTTGAAAGTCTTGTTCTATTTGATGGGTGAGCACACGCATTATATTTTTTAAAGTCTTTATTTAATAATTTTTCAGCTATTCTTTGGCCTAATTCATTTTTTACTACAATTGGAGCATCTATCCCTATTAAACATGGTTTGTTATTTGGTATGTGATTTTGAATTATTGATATAATTTCATTATCAGATAGAATGGAGTCAGCATATAATATTGAGAGTTTGTTTTTTTCTAATTTTAGAATTGTAAGTCCAGAAGGGTTTCTGGTTGACCATGCAAGGTCAATTCCTACAAAGTACATTTTATCCAAATTTTTGTTGAAGATTTTTTAGTATTTCAATAATAAAGTCTATTTCTTCAAGTGTATTGTAAAAATAAAGACTTACCCGGCTTGATGAATTTATGCAGAGTTTTTTGTGATATGGCTGTACGCAGTGATGACCTGATCTTACTGCTATTCCATATTGGTCTAACATGTAACTTAAGTCGTGAGCATGAATATTTTTAATTGTGAATGAGAAAACTGGAGTTCTATTATTTTCATCTTGTGGCCCATAGAGTTCTAAGTTATTCACACTTTTAATTTTTTTGAGGAATTCCTCTGTAAGAATATTTTCATATTTTGAAATATTTTCTATTCCAATTTCATTAATATAGTCAATTATTTTACCAAATGCAATGATATCTGCTATATTTGCAGTTCCTGCTTCGAATTTTTCAGGTGATTTGCCATATGTTGTTATATCGTAGTTTGCTGAGTCTATCATATTTCCTCCGAATGAGAATGGTGACATTTTTTCAAGTATGGTAGATTTTCCATATATAACTCCAACTCCAAAAGGCCCGCATATTTTGTGAGCTGAGAAAACAAGAAAGTCACAATCTAATTTTTTTACATCATATTTGATGTGGCCTATGCTTTGTGCTGCATCTATTAGAGTTAAAGCATTATTTTTTTTTGCAATTTTAATTAATTCTTCGGCTGGTAGGATTGTTCCAAGAACATTTGATACATGAGGAAAAGCTACAAGTGCTGTTTTTTTTGTTATTAATTCTTTTGCTTTATTTATGTCAAGTCTGTAATTTTTGTCAAATGGGATGAATTTAATTTTCATGTTTTTTGATTTTGCTATTTCTTGCCATGGTATTAGGTTAGCGTGATGTTCAATATCTGTTAATACTATTTCATCTCCTTCTTTAAAATTTATAGCTAGTGATGATACTATTGAGTTTATAGCTTGGGTTGTACCTGAGGTAAAAATTATCTCGTTATTGTTTGAACCAATGAATTTTGCAATTTTTTTTCTTGTGTTTTCAAATTGTTCTGTTGCTTTTTCGCTTAGTGTATGGATGCCTCTATGTATATTTGCATTGTAGGTGAAGTAAAAATCTTCAAGAGCTTTTATTAGTATTTTTGGTTTCTGAGTAGTAGCTGCATTGTCTGCATATATTAGTTGGTGATTATTTATTTTTTGATTTAATGCAGGAAAGTCTTTTCTTTTTTCTTTGAAGAAATTAATTAAATCTTTATTATTCATAAAATAATTTAGACATGATTTATTTATAAAACTTCATGTTTAATTTTATGTTATAATTTTTTTTATTTAAATTTTTTTGTCTTATTTATGTTGTACAATAGTTATTAATTTATAGAACTAAATATATGGTTATACATTCAATTCTATTGGAAAGGACATAAAAAGAATTACTTTTCTAGATGACAATAAAGTTTTTGAGAATTTTTTCAATTACATTTAATAGCTAATTATTGAGAATTTAGTTTATTGTAAATTATGTTTCAATTATATTAGATTTTATTTTAATTATTAATTTAATTCTTTATATTATTTATTTATTTATTTATTTATTATGTAGTATTATACTTTATCGGTCTAAATATATATATATACAAATTATTTGAACAATACTTTTTAATATGAGATTATATTAATATTTCTAAGTTTATTAATTTAAATTTAATTTTAAAAAATGGGCAATAATGTAATATATAATAGTGGAAATGGTAGGTTAGCTAATAAGTTAGGATTTTCAGGATTGGTTTTAACTTTAATGATTAATGGTTGTGCATTAATGCCTAATGTCCAAGCACAGAATAAAAATAATTTTGACAAACCAAATTTTTATGTGAATAAGATTGTTGAAGATGTTGTTGAAGATGATATTGAGCCTTCATTTGAACCTTTTATTATAAATAGGGGTAATATTCCATCAGAATATAAAGATTTTATTAATGAAATTGATAGGAAAGCTTTGCTTGATTCTTACAGGAAATCTCCAAAAAGGATATATTTGAATAAAAATGGTCTTGCTAAATCTTCTATTGATGTTTCAAAACCACCAACTGATGATTATGTACTTGTTGCTGTATTTAATGATGCATTAAAGACTGGTTATAATTTTTATGGTCCTGGTCTTATGAAAGGAAATGATAAATCTGCTGGTAAAGGATATATTGCTTCAGGCGTTCATGTTGATAAGGCAGGATATTCAGTTACTGCTGTTTCAAAAAATTGTCTTCCTCTTGGTGCTCTTATTGGTATTGAAGGGACTGGTTTTAAACTAGCTGGGGATGTTGGAGGGGCATTAAATAAAAGATGTAAAAATGGTGTAGTTCAATTCGATGTTGCAGATGCTAGTTATAAAAGAGCACTTAGTTCTACTGAGGATGGTGTTAAGGCTTATATGTATTTGCCAAAAGAATTTCTTAATAATATTTGATATTTTTATGGTATTTAAAACTTAGATTTAAAAAATATTACTTTTTAATTTTATTTATGGAGAATTTTAAAGAGTATTTTAATGAAGTACAAGAGACTTTGATGGAATGTGAGGATGGGATGGAAAAGATTGAAGTTATGATGGAGTATGCTAAGGAATTAAAAGAATTCCCAAAAGAGGAAATGATAAAGGATAATCTTGTTAGGGGATGTTCTTCAATTGTTTATATCTCTGCTGTAAAGGATGATTATGGGAATTTGCAATATAGGGGATATTCAGAAGCTTTAGTTGTTAAAGGGTATGTTGCAATTTTGGTTGAGGGGCTTTCGGGTTTAAAGCCTGAGACTATCATTAATGAAGTACCTAAAGTATTAGATGAGTTTTCAAGGGAGACAAATATTAAGGCTTCTCTTTCACCATCAAGAGCCAATGCTTTTTCATCAATAGTTAATGCAATGATAGAAAGAGCTATGCGATTTAGAGATTAGTATTTTGAGTCAATGCTTATTTTTGAATGATTATTGTAAATTAGTGTATTATTTTGATATTTCTTAATTGAAGTTTTGATACTTTTAAGTTGTGATTTATTAATGGTTATTAAATCATATAAATTGTGATGATTATATAAATATATGTTAGATGATGACTCTTATCAAAAGGTTAGCAATTATATTTTAACATACAAAAATTTGTATGGGAAAGAGTATATTATTAAAAGATTAGAAGAAATAGGTGTAGATAGAGATGATGCTACTCGTATTTATTCAGAGTTGTCAGATTCTTTAGATTATAATAAAAAGTCATTAACAAGTGGTGCTTATGAAAAAAAAAATTTAGACAATGCTTTTTTATTAAAGAAATCTTTTTTGAAAAATAATCTTTTAATTTCTGTAATTTTAATAATTTTAATTTTTGTTGTAGCAACTGGAATTTTTTTTTTAACTTGAGATTTATTTTTCAATTGGGTATCCTTCCTCTATCCAATCTACAATGCCTCCCATCATGTTAATAGCTTTTAGGTTATTGTTTGCAAATATTTTCTGAGCAAATCCGCTTCTACCACCTGTTCTACAATATAAGAGATATGTTTTCTTTGAGTTGAATTCTTTAATGTATTTATCAAGTTCTTCTAATGGTATTAGTTTTGAGCCTTTAATATGGGCTTGTTTATATTCTAAGGGAGAACGAACATCTATTAGTTCAAAGTCTTCTTTATGTAGATTTTGTTCTATTAATTTTTTGGCTTCAATAACATTTATTATTTCCATATGTTATATTATTTTATTTTATTTAAAAATGATTTGAATAAGGGATAGTTATTATTAAGAATTCACATATTATATTTTAACTTAAATTAATATTTTTAATTATATTAAGAATAAACTGAATATAATTAAAACTATAACAATAATAAGTCCTGTTCCTAATATTACTGAGGTTGTAGTATAACTTCCTCCAAAAATATTTATTTTATCATCATTGTCAGTTTCTGTGTCGTTTTGTGTTTCGTTAGTAGGTGTTTTGTTTATTGGTTTTACATCAATTCCTGAACCTTCTTTACATTCATCAATTCTTAATGTGCTTTCTCTTTTTTCAAATAATGAACCTGAGTAAATTACTTTTTGTACTACTGTATATGTTCCTGGTTCTAATGTGCTAATATCCAATACAAAATTTTTTTGTATATTTTCATCAACTTCTAGTTCAAATAATGAGCTTTCTTGCATAATTGGCTCATTTAGTATTTCTGCTGAAATTTTAATATCTTCTTCAAATCTTCCCAAGTTTTTTACTTTCATGTATGTGAATAAGTTGTCAGTGCATTTTATAACAGCAGGATTTATTGCATAACTTTCTATTTCAATTGAATGCAGAGGCCTTACAACTGTAATTTGGTCAATCTCTATTATTTGTTGATCACCATAATCTACTCTTATTTCTAGTGTATGGCCATTATCTGAGGCATCTTCAGGTATTCTAAATCTTAATATTTTGCTTTCTTCTTCTCTTACATCTAGTAGAAATGAAGAAGTGCTTTCTATAAGGTCGCTATTAAATGAGTCAATATCAAAAATTGTTCCTTCAATTTGAACATCTGTATAGAGCCTTGAACCTTGGTTTTTAACTACAACTTCAACTTCTAAAATGTCTCCTGGACCAACTTCATCGTTGTATATTATTTCTTTTATAAATACATCTCCTACTACTTTTACTTTTAATGTTATACTATCATATTCGTCATCACCATCGTCTGAGACAACATTTATTGTTGTAAAATATGTCCCACTTGCTTGGCCTTCTGGAATATCAACTATAACTTCAATATCTTCTTCATCGTCAGTGTCAAGGTCTATAACAGATGGTCTAAATGATACTGCATTTGCTGGAATTGTATTTGATGAGAATTCTTCTTCTAAATCTGAATCAACTTCAAATTTTATGTTATTTACATTAATATTTCCATCATTTGATATCTCAAAAGTAATATCGTCTACTCTTTCACCTTCTTCTCCAATCATTTCCATGATACCATCTTTAACAAAGAGTCTGTTTTTTTGAATTGATATTTCAACATCTCCACCTTCAACATTTACTTCTACATCCCATTCAAATCTAAATCCTTCATCTGTTTCTACTCTTAGAGTTCCTACATATAAATCTCTTTCAATATTATTAG
>CAYLKB010000003.1:0-24228 GCA_964384165.1 uncultured Methanosarcinales archaeon | reverse complement strand
ATCAATTTCCATATCTATTACTTCACTATCACCAACGTCTAAGTCGAAACCTTCATCTTCAAATTCTATATCATCATTTTTTATCTCGTCAGAACTGTCTTCACCGTCTAAGTCGGTGATAAAGAATTCAATGTCTGTTAGGTCTATATCTCCTGTGTTTTTTAATTTTAATCTTACAATTTCTCTTTCATCTATTTCAGCATCAACTTCAATTGTATCTTCAAAATCTTCTAATTCAAGTTTGGCATTTAAAGGGTTGAATCCTACAACTTCTAATGAAATAGGTATTGTAGTATTAATTGCTTGATTTGATGTTACTAGAATAATTATCTTGCCATTATAATTTCCAGCTTCATCAGGAGTTGTAAATTGAAATTCTATATCTGTTGAACTTCCATTTTCAAGGTTTTCTATAGTTTGAGTACTTAGAGTTAATTCTATATCCTCTCCTGAACCTGTTAGAGGTTCTGCAATAATTGTAATATTTATTATCTCATCCCCTGTATTTTCTATTGAAATTATTTCTATTTTTTCTGTTGCATTGTTGACTTCAAGGTCAAATGAATTAGGTGTTACGCTAAAATCGGCAACAGCATACGATACACTTAAAAGCAATGAAAATGCTAGTATTATGCTTATTAATATATTATTTATTTTAAGTTTCATTTTTAAGACCGGTTTCTTTTATAACTACTTAATAGTTACGGATTTATAAATGTTATGATAAATGCAATATATTTTAAACAGTTTTTTCTAGTTAATAAAATTATTATTTAAGAATGATTAAAATGAGAATAAATTTTTAATCCATTCTATTAATTTTTGCCAAAAGCCATTGTTTTCAGATTCATTATCGTTTTCTTTATCCTCATTATTGTTTATTAGGTTTTTAAGGATGTTTTTTTTTATAAAAATTGTTTGTGTTTTAGTATCTATAATAATATCTTTGTATTCAAGTTCTAATGTTATTGATGTATTTTCTATTTTTGGAGTGATTATGAATTCTTTATTTGATATTGACAATGTTTCAACAAGATTTGAGTTTTCATAGATATTAATTTGCATGTTTTCTTTATGATTAGTTACATTGAAATTAATTTTAATTTTATTATCATATTCATTTAATGAGAATGAGATTTGAGGTTTTTCTAGTTTAATATCAATTGACAAGTTTTCAAAGTTGCTTGTCAAGTTAATTGTGTTAGTGTTTTTTGAAGTTTCAAAATTTATGATTTTTTCGTCATTTAGTTTTAGATTAATATTTTGGCATGTTTCCAGGGAACATATTTTAGCATTGTCAATTTCAAAGTTATTTTTATTTTTAATTGTGCATAGAATTGAATGTTCTGGTATATCGAATATGTAATTGCATTTTATATTAATTGAATTGTTGCTTAATGTTTTTGAATCATCTAAGGATTCATCTGGCAAATCGTTGCTTTCTATTGTTTTATAATTGTAGTTGCCAGAAATAGTAAAGGATTCTTCGTAAAAGTCATTATATATTGTGAATGGGAATGTGTAAATATAGCCTTTTTCAATTTCTGGTAGTTTGTATTTGAAAAATATTTTTTTTTTTTCATTTGGTTTGAATATAATCATTTTTTCGTCATTTCCGACTAAATCAACTTCTTTGGTTTTTGCAATTTTAAGAAATAATATTTGATAATAATTTTTTGAATTATGAGCATTTATTTCAATATAACCATAGCTATTTGAGCCTATTTCTTTTGGGCCTGTAAGGTTTATGTCAAAACCTGAGTGATATATTTTTTCTTTACTATCTAATATTGTAAATTCTATGTTTGTTTTAAGGGAATTATCTACAAGAGAAAAATCATATCCTGATGCATTAATTTTTATGCTACTTTCTCTTATGCTTGCTGATTTGTCAATTATAATATGTGTGGCGTCAACATATCCATATTGGTTGTATGTTAAATCAAATGGGACCCATGTTTCACCAATTAGTACTTCTGCCCAAACATGGCCTCCCCAGTTTGAACCTAAGAATGTTGTGAGTTCTTCTGAGTTTGTATAAGAGTATCCAGTAACTACTCTTGCTGGAATTCCTAAGCTTCTGATCATTGAAATATATAGATTGGTAATTTCTCTGCAGACTCCTGTTTTTGTTTCAAATACTTGTGTTGATTTTTGATTTGGATTTTCACTAATTGTTGTTAGGTCGTAATTTATATCTTCTCTTATCCATTTTGCTATTTTAGTTGCTATGACAAATAGGTCATCTTCACCTTGAGCAAGATTAGATGCTTTATTTTTAATTTTTTCATTTATATTTATGTATTTTTCAAATTCAAGGTATTCTTTGTAACTTTGATTAATGTTTAAAAGAGGATATTGTATTTTTTCTTTTATTTTAGGTTTTTCAACAATACTTTCAACTATAAAATTGTTTGTAATATTATTATTAGTTTCAATTGTATTTTCATTGTATTTGTATATTAGGTAGCTACTATCAATGCCCCTATTTACTGTATAGTATTTATAGTCAGTATTAAAATCGTTGAGATATTGTGAATTGTTGTAAGTTTGAGGTAAAAAAAATGATGTTAGTGTTAAGTGGGATAGTTTGAAATCATCTCCCATGTTTATTGCAAATGAAATATTATATTCGATCTTTATTTTAATGTATTCATATGATGTTAAGTCTTGAGAATAACTGGCATGTATTAATAAAATTGCTAAAGCCAAATATATAATCAATATTTTTTTATGTGCAATAATTTTTGTATCCATTACTTATAAACAGTAATTAAATTTTATAAAGTTTTGTTTAAATGGTATAGTTATGTTGGGATTCTCGTCGAGGGCTCAGGGAGAAATTTTTGGAATTGCATTGGTTTTTGTTATTTTGGTTTTGGGAATAGTGATATTTTCACAAATTCAAACATTAAGTCCAAAAGAACAAGTTGATATAGTCCAAGATGAGAAGTATGATATTATTTCTGAAGGTTCATTAAATTCAATATTAAAATTAAGTTCTGGATGTTATGTAGAAAGAAATAGAGATAGTGTGAGAGATTTGATTAATTTTTGCCTTGAAAATAGTTTTTCAGGTTTTGACCCTGATATTGAGTGTAAAATTGATGGGAGTTTTGAGATAAAAAGTGCATGTTCTTATTCATTAGAATTAATAAATAATTCATTAAAGAGTATTTTCACGGTTGGAAATGTTGCTAGAATACCTTATGATTTGATAGTTGATGTTCCAAGAAATGATGATAGTTTGCTTAATTTAAAAAATATTGAGCCTTTAAATAATTTTGGGAATTTTACTTTTAATGATGAGTTGCTGACTTCTGAGAATTATAGAAAATTTGGTTTGAAAAGAGTTTCTTCAGGGCTTAAAACATGGCCTACAGCTCAAGGTAATATAGAGTTTGAATTAAGGCTTTATTATTCTTGAAGTTTTTTTTAGGTATTCTTCAATTTCTTTTTTTTCTGGGATTGATTCCATAGCTCCACTTTTTGTTGTAGATATTGATGCTGCATAAGTTGAGTTTTCAATAATCGGGATTAAATAATTGTGAGTTAGATTATTTTTTTTTAGATTAGATATTTGTCCAATTAAAGAGCCAATAAAAGCATCGCCTGCCCCTGTTGTGTCAATTGCTTTTACTTTTATTGTTTTGATTTTGTCTATTTCTTTATCATGGCCATATAAAACTCCTTTATTACCTAATGTTATTAAAACATTTTTTGCTCCAAGTTTAAGTATTTTTTTAGCACAGTTATTGATGTCTTTTTCATTTGTTATTAAGATTGCTTCATCATCACTTAGTTTTACAATATCTGAGTTTGAAATGAATTTTATTGATTTTTCAATGAATTCTTTTTTAATATTAGAATGTAATTGTTCTCTGTAATTTGGGTCAAATGATATTATTTTATTGTTTTTTTTAGCGTATTCTAATAGTTTGAAATAAGTATTTTCTAGTTCTCCACCTAAAAAAGCTGTTGCACTTGAGAAATGAATTATTGAGCATTCTTCAAGAATTTTTTTGTCAATATCTGAGTATTTAAAATATTCGTCTGCTCCTCGCGCAAAATTGAAACTTCTGTTTGCGTTTTTTTGAATTGAAACAAATGCAAGTGTTGTGTGTGTATTTATTTTTTTAACAAGTTTTGTTGAGAGTTTATTTTTTTTTAAAGTATTTATTAAATATTCTCCAAATTTATCGTTTCCTACTGAGCCTGCAAAATATGCTTTGCCGCCATATTTATTTATTGCTAAAGCTGCATTTGCAGGAGCTCCTCCAGCTTTTTTTTCAAATATGTTAGCTTCTATTAAATTCTTATCAATATCTTTACTTATAAAATCGATTAATAATTCTCCAGGACATAATACTGAGTTCATATATGATTACTATTTTTTTTATTTTTAAATGTATTGGAATGGCACTTAAGCTATGCGAATTTTAATTTTATTTAATTTTCCTTATTTTTAATTAAAAATCTAGAATAACTAACAAAATTAGTTTTGATAAATTTTATCATGATGATCATAATCTATAAAATGAACAACATCGTTTTCATCATAAAATAATATTACAAAAGAACCATTTACATGGACTCTTTTGTATGCTTTTAAATCATTTCTTAAATTCTTATAATGATTTAAGTCCTCACAACACAATATTTCTTCAATTTTATTAAAAAGATTTTTTGCCTCCTTCCCTTTTAATTTAGAAATTTTCTTACTAAATCTTTTCTTGAATTCAAATTTTCTTCTAATCATTGGCTCTACTTTTAAGTTTATCCAACTCAATTAATGATTGTTCTCTACCTATAGAAATTTGAAACTCTTTATCAGTAAATAATCTTTCAAGGTAATCTGCTCTAACAATATCAGAGCCATAAATCTTGTCCCTTATAGCTTCTCGAATTAATTCTTGAGCATTATTATAGCCAAACTCTCTAGAATATAATTCAACTTCATCCAATAATTTTTTAGAAATCTTTAAATTTAATTGTTTTGTTAAATCTCTTCCAAAATTTTTTTTAGCAGAAATTCTTTTGTATACTTTTTTCTTTTTTATTATAGTTTCCATTTTTAGGGTTTGTTGATTTTTTTATCGTTTGTTGATTTCTACTAATATTAATAGAATATAATTTGAACTATTTAAATATATCGATAGATACTTATCGATAGCATTTCAAATAAAAGGAAAATATTTCAATTTTTTTCAAAAAAGTCCGACAAATTAATCTCAAAATTTAAACATTTTGTGCAATAGTACAGGCTTAACAAAATTTGAGCTTTGCTCAAATTTGGGAAATTTCTGCAAGAAATTTCTGTTAAATCGTTGTTACACGTCCTGAACGAAGTGAGAGTCTGCAAGACGGGGTCGGAGAAGTCATAAATCAAGACCCGTTTCTTTTAATTTCTTATCCATTGAATCACTTACTAATAAACTATATAATTCATTCAAACAATAAAATGCAATTTGAAACTTATTACTAAAATCATCCATAAAGTCTTTGTCAATAGTATAATGTTTATCAGTTCCTAAAAAACAAACAATCGGTTTAGTACCATGAACTTTAAATCCGTGTGCAACTATATTCCTTATTTTCATTAAATCTAATAAAACTCCTGTCAAACCATCAAATTTATTTCCAAATTCTTCTTTTTTATGAATTTTTAATTCCTTGAATAAATTTATTTTTTGAAATAATGTAAAAAATTCTTTTCCTAATATCAAATTTTGGAAATCAAAAAATTTATCAAAATCAACAAAATATGTTGTTAAAACTAAATTTAATGAATGTTCGATTTCTGTCATTCGATTTAAGAGATATCCTCTTTTTTTACTTAAATCCATTTCATTATCATATTGTTTTTTATTTAATTCCTCAGTTACATAGCCTTCTTCTAAAGCTTTTTTTCCAGCAGCATCTAATTTTTTTCTATATTCTTCTATAAAATTTTCATCAACCATATCTAATATCAGAATTTTAAAGTTATTAAATTTTAGGGTCTTGATTTATGATTACGTGTAACAGAACACTTTAAAAAAAGTTTGTGAACGCAGTGAGCAAATTTGGGAAATTTCAGCAGGAAATTTCTTTTTAAAGATTGTTCCATGATGAGGTTGCAAACCGAATGAAGGAGCAAAGCGACTGACTGTTTTGGGCGTTTTGGATTTAGATTAATTTTAGTTGAAAAAACATGAGATAAATTTAAGAAAAAGCATAAAGATTTGAGGATGGCTTATCAATTTTTGTTATAAGTTTATCTGGAAATAAATTATCTTTTAGATTTGGTGTTTCTTCATCATCAAGTCTAGTTTCTAAATATTGAATTGGTTTAGTAGCATAAATATGAGGTAAAGCTAAATCAGGTCTTCCAATCCTTAAAAAGTAGTCTCTTCTTCTTTGTTGTTCAAATCTTTTTCTTGCTTCAACAATCTCACGTTGATTTTGATATTCTGGACTTGCAATTCTATCAAGAGTATCTAACATTCTTTGCTTTGATTCATTAAATTCTTTTGTTTCTTCTTTTCTTTTTTGAAAATGTTTATACATTCCATAACCATATACAGACCAAAAACCAACTTGTGCAGCAATCATTGGGACATATTCTTGAAATTCCATAGAATTAGTAATATTTATATATTTTTAAATTTATCTATTTGTTACTACTGGGCAGAATGACATCCCAGATAATTTCTTATTTTTTCTCATTTCATTCCCGAAGGTTTTTTCAACTTCTAACTTGAAATTATCCAAAAAAGCCCAAAATTGCATGGAACATCGGTTAAATGTAGTTTTATATATTATATTAAGTTAATGTTTTTGTTTTTTATTATTATCATTCCGATTTGTTTGAGCAAATAATCAAGCAACATGTACAACTTTACTAAAAACTGCTAGATTATCAAATTAAATTTCAAATAGAAATTATATCAGTAATTTTTATTTTGCAATTTTGCTTTTTGTGTTTTTCAGCTAATTCTAATAATTTGTTTTCGTCAATTTCAATATTTTTTGTTTGTAGTATATTGATATTTCTTCTTATGTATTGTAAAAATTGAGTTGTGTTTTTTGGTTTTGGTGTAAATATGCATCGTTCATAGTCTATCATTTTTACAGAATTGTTTTTTGTAATGTAAATGTGTTTGTATGGGTTTGTCATTTCATTTTTATTTATTCCTAGTTCGTCTAATTTTTGGCAGATTGATAATATTTTGTCAATTATGTTTATTATTTTTTTAGGGGATTGTTCATTAAGAAGAAAGTCTTTAATTATTGTACCCTCAATTTTTTCTCTTATTACAAAATTATTATCTTTAAAATATATCTGTGGAGAAAAGTTTTCATTTTTTAATTTCTCAAGATAAATGTATTCTATTTCAATGTCTTTTTCTTTTCCTGTTTTAATTATTGCTTTTTTATTATCCCAATTACCTTCAAGTACAATTGAGTGTTTTCCTTTTGCTAGAAATTTCATATTCTTAATTTTAGTTTTGGATATTTTTTTGTGAATTATGTTTTTTTCAATTTTTAGACAATATAGGGTTTCAAACATCCCCATTTCTTTTTTGTCAATTATTTCAGAATTGTATAGATTATCTTTTAGTTTATTTTCAATTTCTTCAATATGAGATAATGATGAAACAATAATAATTGCAACGCCTTGATTACATAGATACTCAGATAATTGTTTGATGAATTCTAAAGTAATTTCATTTCCATGTTTTCCTCCATATATGGCTTTATCAATAATTTCTAGTTCATCGTATTTTTCGTTATTTTCAAGGGGAAGATATGGAGTATTAAATAAAACTATATCATATTCTTGTTTTTTTATTTTATCGAATAAATTGCAATGTTTTATTGTAGCTAATATGTTTATTTTTTCAAATTCTTTTTTTGCGTGATTTACTGCGAATATATTTATATCACAAGCATGATATGAGAAACTAGGGTATTTATTTGCAATATTTGTAAGTGTGTATGCATTCCCAATTCCAATTTCACATATCTGGAGTTTTTTTTGGTTTTGTTTATTTATTTTTTTAATTATATTTAGTGTATTTTCATAAAGCATAAATGTGTCTTCTGCTTCTTCATAAATATCAATATTTTTAATTAAAGAGTAATTCATTTTATACAATATGCTTTTCTAATTAGTTCTCCATGACTGGTGAGAGAGTATCCTTCTAATTCATAATTTTCAATATTGTTATAACTATTTATAATTATGGAGTTTGCTGTAAAATTCTCATTTAATATATTTATATTTCCATTTATCATATTTATTTTAAATATTTCATTTGCTTCTTCTTTTGTATTTATAGATGTGTTTAAGGTTAGAATTATTTTTTTTTCATAGCAATCTAGAGTTTTTTTTTCTTCAAGATTATCTAACTTTATTTTTGTTGTTGTACCAGTAATAATTAAAAGCAAAATTATTGCTAGTAGAAAGACAAAGTATATTATTAATGTTTTCATATCATATTTTGTTTTTTATTGTTTTTAAATTTATTGGGACTTGTAATTTGTGATTTTAAAATTGTTGCTGAGATTATTTAGGATTTTATTTTTGGACAAGTAGTGTGTTTTTGTTAATAGTGACAAATTTTTATAAGTTCTAAATTAGCAGTTTTTTATATGTCGTCATATATTAAGCGTATGAGATTGAAAGGTTTCAAATCATTTGCAAATCCTACTATTCTAAAGTTTGAAGATGGGTTTAATTCAGTTGTTGGTGCTAATGGTTCTGGGAAGTCCAATGTTTTTGATGCGCTTTGTTTTGTTTTAGGAAGAATTAGTTCAAAAGGTTTAAGAGCTGATAAACTTGGTAATTTAGTTTTTAATGGTGGAAAAAATTTAAAACCTGCAAGTACTGCAGAAGTTGAACTTTATCTAACAAATTATAATAAAGAATTAATGAATGCAGATTTGGATGAAGTAAAAATATCAAGGGTTGTAAAAAGGGATGGTCAGTCTACTTATTTATTGAATAATAATAAAGTTACTAGGACAGAGATTGTTGAGATATTAAGACGTGCTTCTATAGACCCTGATGGTTATAATATAATTTTGCAAGGAGATATTATGAGAATTGTTAATATGACTCCTGTTGAAAGAAGAGAATTGATAGAAGAAATTTCTGATATTTCAGGTTATGAAGAGAAAAGAACTAGAAGTCTTGGAAAGCTTGAGAAAGTTGAGCTTGATTTGAAAGAAGCTGATTTACTTATGGATGAGAAAACTAGATATTTAAAGGAGTTGAAAACTGAAAAAGAACAGGCTCAGATGTATCATAAAACTAAAGATGAACTTAGAACTTCTAATTTGCTTCTTGTTAAAGCTAAATTAATGAAAAATTCTCAACTTAGAAATAAAAAAAATGAAGAATTTGAAGAATGTGAAAAAATTATAGAAAAATATAAGGAGAAACTTGACATATTTGAAAAAAAAGTAAAGGAGATTGAAGTTGAAATCTCCAAGACAGAAAAAGAAATTGAAATAAAATCTCATAATGATTTTATTGAAGTTACAAATAAAATTACAGCTCTTGAGGCCGAAATTCAAAATTTTAATGAAAAGAAATCTGAGTATTCTAAACAAATTGAAGAAATTAAAACCAGAAATGAGGGTATTAAAGAAAATATTAAGACTAATAAATTAAAAAAAAGTAATGATGAATTAACAATTAAAGAATATCAAATAAAAAAAGAAAAATTACAATTAGAACTTGGTGAAATTGAAAAAAGGCTTGGAGTTTTGAAAAAAGGTATATCTTCTACAACATTTAAGGAACTTGAGAATATTGATAATCAAATTGAAGAGTTACAATCAAGAAAGTATCAAAAAGAAATGTTGAAACATGAGAACTCTCTTCTAGTAGAGAGATATAACTCCAAGCTTGAACATATTAATCAAGACCTTGATAAACTTAATAATGCTGAAGATGAGAATCAAATCCAAATGAAAGAGCTTGAGAAATTTAGAAATAGACAAAAAGAATTAATTGTATCAATTTCTGAAAAGGCAAATAAAAACTCTGAAACTTCGGCAAAATTAAATTCACTTCAAAAGGAGTATTCTGAGGTAGTTGAAACTCATTCTAGACTTAAAATGAAGTCAGAGGCTTCAAGAGATTTAATGGCTACAAATAAAGCTGTTGATACGTTGCTTAAATTAAAAAGAAATGATTCCAAGATTCATGGTAGTGTATCTGAACTTGCAACTGTTCCAAATAAATATTCAATGGCTCTTGAGACAGTAGCAGGTAAGGCATTGTTTAATATAGTAGTTGAGAGTGATTCAACAGCTGTTAAATATATTAATTATTTAAAGGAAAATAGAATTGGTAATGCAACATTTTTGCCTTTAAATAAAATTAGGGCTAAATATAGTCTTGATGATTCTGTATTAAATAAGAAAGGAGTTATTGATTATGCTCTTAATTTGATTAGATATGACCCTGTTTATGAGAATGTATTTCATTTGATTTTTTCCGATACAATTGTTATTGAAAAGATTGAAGATGCTAAGGGAGTAGGTATTGGTGATTATAAAATGGTAACTCTTGAAGGAGATATTGTTGCAAAGTCAGGGGCTATGTCTGGAGGTTTTAAAACAAGGAGTAAAAGTTTTGGAGCTTTTAAAGATGAGGCAGAACTTGATAAACTTGAAAGAGTAGAGACAAAATTGGCATCTTTGCAGTCTGCAGTTGATATCTTGCGAAGTGAAAAAGAAAGTCTTGAGGGAGAGGTTTATGATTTAAGGCAAGAAAAAATTGAAGTTGAAGGAGAAATTGCAAAGCTTGAGAAAATATTATCAATTGATTCTGGTGATACAAGGTCACTTACAGAATTAATTAAATCTATTACTGAAGATAAGGTTTTGATAGAGAATTCTGTTAGAAAATCTGAAAGAGAAATTGCTGAGATTGAAAAAGATTTATCAGTTTTAACACAGAAAAAATCTAAATTAAAAGAAGAGTCTTCATCTCATTCAAAAAATCTTGAAAAAATTACTGAAGTAGAGCAATCAAGAGATGAACTTAAAGAGAATTTAATGGAGATTAACAAAAAAATTGACTCTTTGTCTATTCATATAAATAATGTAATAATTCCTGAGAATGCAAGTCTTGATAAAATTTTAAGAGACTCTGATGAATCATTAACTAAAATATCAAAATCAATTTTTGATATTAAAGAATCATTAAAGCATAAAATAGAGAATTTGGATGAATTTAAAAAGAAAGAAAAAGAACTTTCAAAAGATTATAAACAGTATATTGATAAGAGAGATTCTCTTAAGAAAGAGAGAGAGGTAATTGAAAAAGAGTATGAGAAGGAATATAAATCCTATGATTCTCAAAAGCAAAAGTCGGCTGAACTTAAATATGCTGTCGGCGAATATAATGCTCTTATTAAAGCCCTTGAAGAAGAACTTGAATTGCTTTATGAGGAATTGAAAGCTGAGTTTATTACTATACATAATGAAGATAATTTTAATGAAGATGATATTGAGGCGGAAGTTGAACAAATTGAGGATGAGAAGAAAACAAGTTATTCGATAGCAGAGATGAAGATTGATGAAATTATTAGACATGTAGATGATACATTAAGAAATGATGCTGTTGATGTGAAGAACCTTCAAATTAAAGTTAATAATCTTAAATCTAAATTAACTTCATTTGGTTCAATTAATATGAAAGCAGTAAGGATTTATGATAAACTTTCTGAAGAGTTTAATGAACTTATTGAGAAAAGGCAGACATTAAATGATGAGAAAAAAGATATATTAGATTTTATTTATGAAATGGATGAAAAAAAGAAAGAGAAGTTTCTTGAAACTTTTGAAAAACTTCAGAGTCATTTTATTAATATTTTTTCTAAACTTTCAACTAAAGGTGAAGTTGAGTTGTTAATAGAGGATGAAAAGGATTTATTTAATTCTGGTGTAGAAATTAGAGTAAGACTTAGTAAGAAAAATTATTTAGACATTAAATCATTATCTGGTGGAGAGAAAACAATTACTGCAATTGCTTTTATATTTGCAGTCCAGGAGTTTAACCCAGCGAGTTTTTATATATTTGATGAGGTTGATGCAGCTCTTGATATTATGAATTCTGAGAAATTAGGAGTTCTAATTAAGGAGTATTCAAGTAGGGCTCAATATATTGTAGTTAGCCATAGTGAGTATTTAATTCAGAGTGCTGAGGCAATATATGGAGTTACTATGGATGAAAATAAGATATCCTCTGTTTTAAGTCTTGATTTAAAGAGTTATGCTGATTATGTGGAAAAATCTGATGCAGATAATACTAAAGTTTAAATATAACTGATAGGTGGTAAAAATAAAATGAGAAAAATATGCCTAATTAATCAGGATAATGATACAAAGCTTAGTTATAATATTTTTTCAAGGGTAGCTAGGGAAGGTAAAAGAGTTTTGATAATAGATTTGAGAGAATTTAAGATTGATGTTGAGAAAAGAAGCAGGGATGTAGGTCTTAATATATTTAATTGTGTTAATGATATGGATGATTTTAGGAAGTATATTATATCTTTAGAGCAAAATTTAGATGTTATTTATGGTAATTTTAATTTAAATTTTCAGGAATTTAATCTTTTTTATGATTTGTGCAAATATGAATATTTTGATAAAAAACTTAAAAATCTAGATTATGATTATATAATTTTGGAAGTTTCTGCTAGTCTTAATTTACTTACTTCAAATTCGGTATTTTATTCAACTGAAATTATGGCTATTCTTTCTGATGAAAAACAAGGGCATGATTTTGCAAATAAACTTTCAAGATTTTTATATAATTTTAATAATATTTACGGTAAAGGATTATTCATATCAAAGTTTTTTCCATTATTTAAGAAATCTGTAGATGAGAAAGTATATACTTATTTAGTTTCTGAATTTACTTCAAAAATTGTATCATTTCCAATAATTGATGTAAGAAATGATGAATTTGGAGAAACACTTGATAGGATTGGAGTTTCAATTATTGATAATGAGAAATATTTTGATACAAGATATAATAGCAAAGAAAAACAGAAAGTGATAAAGGAGTATATTAAAATAGTTAATGAAGCATCAGCTGATGAAGTACCATTAACTAAATTTAATTTCTAAGATGGGACTTGATGAGAAGATATTGAGTCTTTTTGTTGGTAGTGATAATAGTCTGACTTTTCAGGAAATTTTTTTTGGGATTTATAAACCTAGAAGTAAAATTGAGTTTTTATGGTATAGAGTAGTACCCATGTATGAAATAGATTTGCATTTTAAGCTTGAAGAATATGTACTTGATGGTATTCTAAGAAGAGAGATATCACATAAAGATGAATTTGATAGTGATGTTTATAAATTTGTTTATACTGGGAATAGTTTTGAAGTTGAGAAGTTTTATCAAAATTTTTTATTTCAATGTTAAAACAACTAATCAGTGATTATAATTAGTTTTAATTGTTGAATTTTTTAATTTTTTAATGGAAAAAAATGAAATGCTTAAAGTTGAGTCATATTTTGAAGCATTTATTATTATTTTACTAGTTGGAGCTTTTTTGTATTTGGTTTCAACTTTTACTATAGCTCTTCTTTTAGCAAGTACTTTTGTATTTTTGTTTTATAAACCTTATTTATTTATATGTAGTATTTTTCGTAATAAGGAACTTTCTGCTTTTTTTATGCTTATATTTGTATCATTTTTAATATTGGGACCACTTTATTGGATTGCAACTTCACTGATTACTCAGACATCTAATATTATAAATACTACTTATACAGTAATTGAAGGAGTTGATTTGACTTATTGCGATTTGGATTTATGCAGGACTATTGAGAGTAAGGTATCATTTATTAATTTAGATTTTAATTCAGTTATAAATGGTTTTGCAGGGTTTATCTCTACATCTACTTCAATTCAGGCGTTTACTTTTGTATCTAAGTTTGTTATTGATATTTTTATTTTTGTTTTGGCTTTTTTCTTTTTGTTAATTGATGGAAAAGAATTTGTAATGTATGTGAAAAGATTAATACCAATGAAGAATTCTTATAAAGAATCTCTTTTTATCAAATTTAGGGATGTAACTCAGGCTGTTTTTGTAGATACTTTACTTGTTGCCATGATGCAAGGGGCTCTTGTTAGTATAGGGTTTATAATAGTTGGTATTTCAAATCCTGTATTTTGGGGAGTTATTGCTACTTTCTTTGCATTGATACCTATTTTAGGAGCTCCTGTAGTATGGATCCCAGCTGTATTTTATTTGTTTTTTACTGAGCAATATTGGTTTTTTATTTATGATAAGGCTTTATTTTTATTAATTTATAGTGCTACAATTGTAGGTTTGTCTGATAATATTGTTAGGCCTATATTGCTTAAGTCTACAATTCAAGTACATCCATTTTTGATTTTACTTAGTATTATGGGAGGACTTGAACTATTTAGTTTTTTTGGTATTTTTATAGGCCCTATTATTATTAGTTTGCTTGTATCAGTTATTCAATTGTATAAATTGGATTTTAAGTAATTTTCATAAGCTCTGTCTAGAAATTCTTTTAATAATAATATTGCTTCGAGCAATTATGAATTTTTTTATTAATGACTCAAGGCAATTATACTTTAAAAAATTCTTGGTTGCTGATTAAGACTTCGCTAGCACAGCACATTCCCCCTTGGTCATTATAATTGAATTTATTTGATGGGTTCTTAGATATTTGATATCATTTTTAATTTATGGGTCGGGATTTTCATCCTTACATTTATAAATAGGGTCTTTTTTACTTATTTAATATATGGATAAAAAAAAGAAATTATCAGATTTACAGAATCAGGAATCGGTTAGAATAAGGTTTCCTAAAGAGAATCAAAAGATTGCCATAGTTGAGAAAAGACTTGGGGGTTCTAGAATGAGTGTAAGATTAGTGTCAGGAGAGCAGATTATGGCAAGAGTTCCAGGAAGAGTTAAGAAATATCTTTGGATTAGAGAAGGTGATATAGTTTTAATTGAACCTTGGGAGTTTGATAAGGAAAAAGGAGATTTGATTTACAAATACAAACCTAATGAAGTAAAAGCACTTGAAAAAAAGGGAATGATATCTGGATTTGAGAATGTTGAAGAGTTCTAATTGTTTTATTATAATTTAAATATTTAAAAATAAAATTGTATTAATTTTCGTTTTTTGCATCTAAAAAGATAGTTTTTAATGCTACAACTATGGCTGCAGGAATTAATAATGACATTAAATGACTTATTAATAATTGCCAGTATGATATATTGAATTTATACATATTATTTAAAGTTCCTATTAGCATTGGTATTAACATTATAAATATTAAAACAGCTACCATAAATGATGTTGATTCTTTGTTTGTTATATTTAAGATTCCTATCACAATACCAAATATTATAAGTGAAATCGTTATTGTTTTTGATATGTCTTTGCTTATTTGTGGGAAAAATGCTGCAACTATTGCTATTAGTATTCCTAAAGTAAATATTACAGTTCCGTATTGAATAAAAATTTGAGGGTTTTCAGCAATTTTTTGTTTTATTCTTTTCATGTAATTTGATTTTATTTATATTTATTTTAATTTTTTAAGTGTAACTTAGTAGTGAGATGTAATTAAAATTGAATATTGATTTATTGGTTGATATATAAATATATATTTATTTACTTGTATTTTGATTTTTTGAAAACGAGGTGGTAATATTTAATAATTAATTATCTTATTTTCCCATTTCTTTAGGCCTAATTTGAATAATAATTTTGATAACAGATATGATATGCTTAGGAATAAAATAGAGTAGATTATCATGAAGTTTTGAATAAACATATTAGCTGCAATTATTAATATTAATATTGGCATTAATAGTATAAAGTATTGAAGAAATATTTTTGTATGCATTAGATTTTCATTTGGGTTTAAGCCTGTTAAATAAAAGCTTAGATTAAAATTGTATATTAAGAGTCCTAAAGTTATTATTAGGGCAGAAATTATATTATTAAAGTCATTAACAATATAGGAATATGCTATTAGAATTATTAAACTTTCAATAAAGCATATTGTAAGAGAAATTATCATTTTTGGTTTTATAAAATCTTTAAGTTTTATTGGAAGATGATTATAATATGCCATATTGTCGCTTGTTATTAATGAATTGAATAATTGTGTCCCTAGAGTTCCAATTATTATTGAAAAGAAGATAACTCCTAAATCAGAGGAATTGAAAAGTGATGAGTTAGAAAATATTAATAATACTAGAATTGATGGAATAAATACTGTGAAAAGGGGTTTGCCAATTATATCGCCAGTTCTTTTTAGGTCAATGTAATCTTTTATTATAAACTTGTCAATTTTTCTATCAAATGAAATTGATTTTAATTTTACTGAGTTCTTAATAGTTGTTTTGAATTCTTTTCCAACACTTAAAAGGGCCAGACAAAATAGAACAAAAACTAAAAGTAATGATGAAATTAGTGATGTAAAATTTTGCTTTATAAAAAATTGGTGGAATGGTGAATAATTAATTATATTTTGTGGGTTAGGTATACAGCAAATTATTGTAACAATTATTAATAAAATTATGCTAAAAAATAGTTTACTTCTATTGAAAGTAAGAGATAGTATAAATGATGTTAAAAGTCCTGCAAAGAATGCCATAAAATTTGAGAGTAGCAGAAAGCAAATGTCGTAAAATGTTTTTTCTATTAAATAGACACCAAGGCCGTAACCTAGTGTTGTTGGGATTATAAACCATAGCAGATAGAAAAAACTATCACTTATTGCAATAGTCATGAATAGTTTGTTTAATTTAATTGGTTGTATAAGAGCATTTTGAAATAATCTTCCAATATCTCCAAATTTTCTTTCTAAAAAATCTCTTGCGTAAATCCCAAATACTCCGCTCATAATTCCACCTATAAATAAAATACTTATTGCGTATAGTCCTATTGTTTTTGAATTAAATGTGTTAAAGAAAATATTTGAGAGATAAGTTATTGTTAAGAAAAAAAAGAAGAGCATAATTGGGTATGAATAAAAGTTAGATGATGCAGTAAGGCTTTTATGCAGGTTTAATTCTTCTTTAATGAAATATCCTAATATGTTTTTCATTTTTTATGATAATTTGATAAAATAGTTTTCAAGTGAATGATGTTCTTTTATAATTTTTTTAGTGTTTCCAGTGAAGATGTTTTTTCCTTGTTTTAATATGCAAACTTCATCGCAAATTTCCTCAGCAATACTTAATATATGAGTTGATAAAAATATTGTATTTCCTTTTTCTACATATTCTCTTAGGAATGTTTTGATTTTTTTTTGAATGATAGGGTCTAAGTTGATTAGTGGTTCGTCAATAAATACTAATTTTGGTTCATGAATGAATGCTTGAATAAATAGAATTTTTTGTTTCATTCCTCTTGAAAGGTTTTTTATGAGATAGTTTTTTTGTTCTTTTAATTCTAAAAATCTTAACCAGTGTGTAATTTTACTATCTTTGTTTTTCAGGTTTCTTACTTTTGCTATAAATTCTAAATATTCTATTACTGTTAAAAATGATGGTGGGCTTTCTTGTTCTGGAATTATCCCTATTACTTCTTTTGTTTTTAATGGGTCTTTTGCTGGGTTAGTATCAAGAATATTTATTTCTCCTGAGTCTGACATTATTTGGCCTGTTAGTATTTTTACAAGTGTTGTTTTTCCACTTCCATTAGGCCCAAGAATTCCAAATAATTTTCCTTGTTCAAGATCTAATGAGATATTGCTGAGTTTAAAATTATCAAACTCTTTGCATATGTTTTTTGCAGATATTACATTGTTCATTTTTAATTTATTTTTTTATTAATATTATTAAGTTTATTATTTGAGTATTATTATAATTATTATTATTTTGTTTTTATATAATATATTATTGTTTGTATATTAACTATTAATAAATATTTAGAATTATTGTTTAATGAATAATATTTATGATATGTAATGTTTATCAATTTTAATTAAGGTTATTATTTTGATTTTTTATATATATTTTCAACTTATTTTAAATAGTTAAGTTAATAAACTTTCTTTTTCTAATTTCTTATAATGATTTATGAAGTATTAATTTTATTACTTGCAGGGTTTGGGGCAGGTTTAATAACTGGTTTATTAAGTGCTAGTGCAGTTATGTTTGCAGCCCCTGTAATGATACTTTTTCTTGGAATATCGCCTTATGATGCAATAGGGTTATCATTAGCAATTGATGTTTTTGCTTCATTTACAGCATCAGCAGTTTTTTATAAGCATAAAAATCTTAAAATAAAAAATTCATTATTATTACTTTTTTTTGCAATATTATTTGTTATAATTGGAAGTTATATCTCACAATTTATTCCACATAATAATTTAGCATGGGCAATGGGGTTTGGAATTTTTCTAATGGGGATTTTAACATATATTAGAAAAAAGAAAAAATATAAGCAAATAGCAAGAATAAATAATTTTTTAGTAATTGTTGCGGGTATTCTTATAGGGTTAGTTGCAGGTATTTTCGGGGCTGGAGGTGGATTAATGATATTGTTTAGTTTAATTTTTCTGTTAAGATATAAAATTCATGAAGCAATTGGGACTTCAGTTTTAATTATGATTTTTATTGCGTTATTTGGTTCAGTAACTCATTATGTATATTCATCATTTAATATTACTTATCTTATAATAGGATTAATTGGAGGAATAACTGGTGCTTATTTTTCATCAATAATTGCTAATAATTTAAATGAAGAAAAACTAACGAAAATTGTTGGAATTATTTTAGGATGTTTAGGGTTTGCTTTGTTTTTTAATAGCATTCTTTTAATTTTTTAATTAAATTAATTAATATTTATATTGATTCTAATTTTTGAAAAAATTTTCACTACTCTGATATAGAATTAAGATTTATAATATTGATATATAATTTTGTATTTAATACAAAATAATGGATAAGAAAATAATAAAAGAGATTTGTATATTTTTAGTAATTATAGTATTTAGTATTTTCTTTTTTAATTCTGATTTATTATATAATAATGATAAAAAACTTCAATTGATAACAAAGCAGTCTTATCCTCATGTTGGTGGGGAGTGGATTACCAAGATAAAAACCTCGGGTTTAAGTGACTTGCAAATATTTGGATATAATGGGACTTATTTTAATAAGGATGTAGAATATATTGAAGTTATTTGTAATAATGATATATACAAACCTGATTTAATTAATAATGGAATAGAGATTAAAAATTATTCATGTAGTGGAATTACTTATATAAAAAATAAAGTATTAACTACTGGAAAACATAATTTGCTAATAAATTTTTCAGATGAGAGCGTAATATCAAAGAATCTTGCTACAATTCTTAGAGTTTACAATATGGCCAACAGAGCAACATATGGTCATTATGCTTATGAAAAGGGTGCTGCTGCTCCTACAAACCCTTTCAATTTTAATGCAGAGGCAACAAATACAGATTATACAAATATTGAATCTGATAATAATGTTTACTGGGATACAAGTAGAGCTCTTACAGATAATACTTATGATTCTCAAATATATCATTTTAATATTACTGAAGATTATACTTCAATACTTGAGATGAATGTTACATGGAAAGGGTATTCAAGTGAGATTAGAACGGGATATGATATGAGTTTTTTTATATGGAATAATAATTCAGGTTCTTGGGAGTTAATACAACAAGATACAAATGGAGATACTTCGGAGGTTTCATGGACTGGTTCATTTAATTCAAACTTAGATTATTATGTTGATAATAGTAGTGGAGAGAATATGATATATTTATATTCTAGATTTGAGCATTATTTAGCACCGATATCATGTCCTTTTGTTTATTCATATAATGGTGAGAATTATACTCTTGAACATGAGGCTTTTCCTTTCTCAGTAATTAAAGCTGCTGAGGCTCAAACAAATGATAGGCTTGAATTTTTAGAAGAAGTTGATGGTGAATATAAAATAAAGATTAGAGAAGAGTTAGAGGAGAATTCTTTTTTGAATTATTTTGCACTTTATGTTGTTGACCATAATGGGAGTGGGTTTGCAATGCCTGATGTAAATGGTAAGATGCATGTAATTGAAGATTTGCAAAGTCCTGTTAGTTGTTATGATGATGAAGGATATTCGTGTTTAAAATATGTTTCAAGTGCTGATAATGTTTTTTTATCTGATAATTTTTTAAAGGTCAATGTTTCTGATAAGTCAACATTTAAGGATGAATATATTGTTGAATTTGAGAATAATAAAAGTTCTGATATAGCAAAATTATATCTAAGAGTACAAAAACAATCAATAATGACTAAGGCATGGTCTTTTTATTCTACAAGTATTGGATGGAATTTTTGGCATTTCTGGCAAGCATTAATTTCAAATACTTTTTTAGGTGATTTGTTTAATTTTGCTTTTGATAATGCTGTTAATTTGAAAATTGAAGTAGAAACTAATGGTGGGTTTAGGGAAGTTGGTTCTGTTAAGGCTGGAATGCATATGCTTGATGAGTTTTTATATGAAGTTAATTTGAGTGATGTTGATACTGATAAGATAAGATTTAAGTTATCATCAATTAAAGGGTTTTATGAAATTGATACAATGAAGATAGATTTTACTTCAGGCCATGAAATTATAACATATAAATTAGAACCTAAGTCTGCAATACTTAATGGGAAGGATGATGTTATTTATAATATTTCAAAAGATGATAATAGTTATGCTAGTTTATTTAAACATGATGAAATTGATTTGGTTTATGATGCTATTGAGAAGAAAGATAATTTAACTAGAGATTATGCTTTGTCAATTAAGGGTTATTATAATTTTATTAACTTTAAAGACCAAGATTTAATAGGTTTTTTGAAAGGAATTTATTACTGGGCGTATTCTTTATTATTTCCTCAAGATATTCCAAAAATATTATATGATAATATTGAGGATAGAGATAGCATAAAACATAATACTTTATATTCTGATTATGTTGAGGTTGTGGTAGAGTCAGTTGAAGGTTTAAAATGGAATCAGTCAAGTTTTGATTTTGGTGAGGAAAATAACAGCGAGACTTCATTTAATATTCTATCATTTAATGCTACTAATTTTAATTCAAATGTGAAGATTAATTCAACTGGCAATGGTACTGATTTTATTACTATCAATCAAACAATATTTTCAGATATGAACCATAGTGATTTTTATTTTGTAAATATTTCTTGTTCGCCACAAATTAATATTTCTCCTGGACATTATACTGCAATTTTTAATCTTACTTCAAATCAATTAGTTACTGGGGATTTACTAACAGTTATTTGTGATGTTGTTGATAATATAAATCCTATAGTTGTTGATATTTTGCCTGTAGAAAATACTACTTTTATTGATCCTATAGAAATTAATTTGTCTGCAAATGTAAGTGATAATATAAATGTTTCATCAGTTAGAGCAAGAATTGAATATAATTCAACTGTTGATATTGTAACTTTGCTAGATTTAGATTTTGATGGTATTTATAATTATACATTTACATTCCCAGCATATAATGGATTGTATAATATTACTATTTTGGCAAATGATACTTCGAATAATACAAATAATACTCAGAGATCTTATTTTTATGTTAGAGATGAGTTTGCACCAAATATTACGCTGCAATATCCTAATTCTTCAATTGGATATTCATATGAATTTGAAAAGGAGATAAATATTACAATTGATGAGCCAAATTCTATTGATTTTAATATTTCATTTACAAATGAGAGTCCAGCAAGAATTATTTGGTTTAAAGATTTAATTGAGATTACTTCAAATGAAAATTCTACAACTTTTAGTTTTCCAGGAAATTATTCTTCACAGGGAAATTATACAATAAAAGTTAATGTTAGTAACTCTGCTGGATTTGATTATAGGTTGTGGAATTTAGAAGTAAATAATGTAAGTGAGCCTCAAATGGTTGTTAGTAGTCCATTAAATATTACTTATTCAACTGATTTGATATTAATTAATTTTACTACAACATTTTCAACTCCTGATGCTTTATGGTATTTTAATGGGACTGATAATATTAGTTATACTATACCAAATGTAATTGGTGTTGGTCAAGGTTCTCATACTTTTACATTTTATGGAAATAATACTGCAGGTGATATTCTTAATGAGACAGTTTCTTTTTTTGTTGATTCAATTTTCCCTATTTTATCTGTATATTCTCCTCTTTTTGGGTTTTTAAATTCTTCAAATGTAATTGTTAATTTTTCAGCAAATGATACAAATTTAGATTCATTGTGGTATTTTAATGGTACTAATAATGTATCTTACACTACTATGCAATCTCTTATTTTGCCTGATGGTAATTATACATTTATTTTCTATGCTAATGATACTGCTGGGAATATAAATTCAACTCAAGTTAATTTTACTATTGATACAACTCCTCCAGTTTTAAATGTTATTAGTCCTGTAAATTCAGATTCATATTTGCCAGGGTTTTTAGTATTGATAAATGTTAGTGCAACTGATTTATATTTAGATGAAATTTGGTATTTTAATGGTACTGATAATGTATCTTATAGTGGCGTTCAATATCTTAATTTAACAACTGGGTTTTATACTTTTGATTTTTATGCCAATGATAGTGTAGGTAATGTTGCTGTAGTACAAGTTAATTTTAGTGTAGAGAATAAGCAGTTTTACCCAGTTTTTGTAAATGCTAAAAAAGATATTTCAATTGTAAATACAAATTTGGCATTAGTTAATTTGTCAGTTAGAAATAATATTGCAAATGCTACTAATGTTACATTATTTGATTTTGTTGGTAGTGATTTTGTTGATGGCTCTTATTCTAATCCTCCTGATAATACAGATGTTGTAAATGGTTTTTTTTCAGGGGAAGTTAATTATTGGAATATAAGTTTGGGAGCATTTGAGTATGTTAATATTACTTATCTTGTAACTGGGACAGGTAATTATAGAAGGCTTGAGAATTTTATGTTTGGAGTAGAATGAGATTGAGTTTTTTTGGTTTTATGTCCTTTTTGAGTAATTTCAAATGTTTTTATTTGAATTGATTTATATTTTGTTATGAAAATCAAATTTCCTTATGTTTTACTTGCAATTTATTTGGTTTTATTTGCTATTCTTGCAATAGAACCATATGATAGGACTGTGTGGTTTGCTGAGAATTTGCCTATCATGTTTATTGTTTTAATTTTGGTTGTTACTTATCCAAAATTTCAATTTTCAAATACTGCATATCTTTTAATGTCTGTTTTGATTATAATGCACACTATTGGCGGTCATTATACTTTTGCAAGAGTACCTATTGATTGGTTTACAAATTTTTTTGGATTTGAAAGGAATCATTATGATAGAATTGCTCATTTTTCTGTTGGGTTTTATGCTTATGCTGTAGCTGAACTTTTATTAAAGAAAAAATTAGTAAATTCAAGAGTTGTTCTTTTTCTTTTTCCATTATTTTTTATAATGTCAGTTGCTGGGGCTTATGAAGTTTTTGAATGGCAATTTGCTGTTATGGGCGACCCTGAAGCTGGTGTTGAAGTGCTAGGTTCTCAAGGTGACATTTGGGATGCTCAGAAAGATATTGTGGCTGATACTTTAGGGGCTGTTTTTGGTCTTTTTGTGTTTTTTGGAGTGTATCGAAATGAAGTGAAGAATGTTGCCAAATAATATTTTTTGAACATTAAGTCTTAGATTTCTTGGAATATATTACATGAGTGTTTAGAATATCTTGGAAATTTGACTGACAGGTTTATAAATTACTAGTGTCTTATAATATTGATGATTTAAAGAGATATATTAGATAAGTTATTTTTAGATTATGATAAGAAGTATATTACGGCTTTGTTTGGTGCAAGACAGGTAGGAAAATCAACAATAATGAAAGAATTGTATTAAAAAGTTGAGAGTAAGTCTATTTACTTAAGATTTGATAATATAGAAGTCTTAAATTTATTTGAGAATAATATAGAGAGTTTTTTAATTCAATATGTTAAACCTTATTCTTATATATTTATTGATGAAATACAATATTCAAAAAAAAGTGGTAAGTTTTTAAAATATATTTTTGATGAGTTTGAGGATAAGAAATTATTTATAAAAATACTAAAGTTGTATTTACTAATCATATAAATATTATTTCAATTTTAAATGAATTATAATAACTTAATTATATCGTTTAAAGATTACCCCA
>CAYLKB010000002.1:7438-31176 GCA_964384165.1 uncultured Methanosarcinales archaeon | reverse complement strand
AAGTGAAAGAGTCAGCCGTAAGGCTGAGCCTTTAGGCATGGGAGGATGTCAATTTATAAATTAAATATATCACCTAACTCACATTTCCTCATTTAAATACTCATCTAAAAGTATAGAAAATAATCTATTATTCTTATCATTTTGTTCACTTTGGTGCTGTGTAGTCAAGTGACATATGTCACCAGACAATTTTATTATAACCATTTTATTATAATCAAAATAAATATCAGC
Source organism: uncultured Methanosarcinales archaeon (assembly GCA_964384165.1). Lineage (GTDB taxonomy): Archaea > Nanobdellota > Nanobdellia > Woesearchaeales > UBA583 > UBA583. Next base: position 30,945 of record CAYLKB010000002.1, on the reverse strand, counting down.
AGGAGTCTTTGAAAAAAGACTTTGATGAGGTCTAAAATGATTATATCTCATTCTAAATACTTCTAAATCATTGTTACAATACTTAATTTCTTTATCAATAGTTCCAAATATTCTCTCAACTTTACCATTCGTTTGAGGTCTTTTGACCTTAGTACGAATGTGTTTGATCTTTCTTCTTCGACACCAAACATCAAACTTAGAATATTTACTTTTTAGACCATAAGGAGCTCCATTGTCACTAATTATTTCTCTGGGCAATCCAAATTTCTTGATTAATTCATCAAGAAATTCAGTAACTACCATCGTAGTTACAGTAGGTACATGTAATAAACCAATACAATATCTAGTTGCATCATCAACTACTGCTATTACTTTACCTTCTTCACCAAATTCACTATCGTCAATATGCCAAAGAGAATTAAAATGTTTACGTTGAAAACGTACATATTTAGCCCTTTGACCACGATTTCCTTCTTTTCGAAGTAAATCATGTTTTTTCAAAACTGCATTCACAGTTTCGTGAGAAATATCTAAATTTAATGATTGTTTAATCTTTAAGCAACCCCAACCAAAAGCCTTACGGTGTGAAACAATTTGTTTTTCTACATCTAAAGTTACTTTATACCAAATATGATTTGGCCTTTGAGATTTATCACAAAAATCCCAAGCTTTTTCTTCATTAAAACGTTTATTCCAACGTTTCAATGTTCTAATTGAACATTTCACATCAAATTTGTCTTTTAGAATTCTTTGACATTTAGAATAAGAATTCTGTTTAGTCCTTAATTTGATGAATTCTTTACGTAATTCATACTTTTTCATAACTTTAAGAAAAGTTATTACTTTTTATCTAGTGACATATGTCACTTGATTGTACATGTTCACTTTGGTGCTCATGTTTAAAAGGAGTTATAGTTATTTTATCAAGTAGACCATCTCTATCATTATCAATTAATTTTTTAACATTGATATCGTGATTATAAACACATTTTATCATATATTTTCTATTCTGGTCGTAGAATCTACAATTTGAAACAGATGTCTGATAACTAGTCATATTTGTATTAATTATATATAGAGGATTAAGTAATTGGAAAGAAATCAATGAAATCAGTCCAAAAGGATATACAATTTCTTCTAAAAATTTATTTTTATCTATCAACTTCTGTTTATAAACAGTAAAAAATGAAGAAAATACTGTTTGTAATGGGAATTTTAATTTTTAATATAGATAATTTATTGTACAAGTTCAGTATTGTATGAAAATATTGTTTTAATGAGATAGCTTAATAGATATTAATAATTTGATGTCTGCAAAATCTGAGATTAAACTTATTGTTCAAAGAAACTCTACTATTGCAGGATTATTTTAATAACTATTATAATATAAAAAAATGATAATTTAAATGATGAGAATTATTTTTTTATAATTTTTATTTTTTGAATTAAAAGTTCTGAGACAATTATAATAAGACCTAATATTGAAATTATAGATACTTTCAAGAAACAATTTTCTAATATTATTGGAGAATATGATATAACGCATTATTATGAGGAGAAACAGATAAGGTATGTTTGATATTTAGATATCAACACCTTGTTTCCATTTGTGCTCAAAGAATGTTTTGTATGATAAATATATTGCATTGCTTTCTATTAGAAATGCTATAGGTTCTTCATCCCAGTCAATTATTAATACCTTTCCTTTGTATATTACTATTACATTTGGGGAGGGTTCTTCAATTAATCTAATCTTTGTGTTTTTAATATTGGATAGATATTTCATAGAATCTTTGGTATCAATTGAACTTATGCCTTTTACAGCAATTCCTTTTTCTGCTCTTTTTATATGATAGTTTCTGTAGAATAATGTTAGTTTTTCATCTTGTAATTTCTCAATTGGAAATTGGAAAAAATAATATTCTTCTCCTTTGTTCATTGTTTCGAGAATCTCTAGGTATGCTGTTTTTAATCCTTTGAAACCTTCGTATATTTTTGCTTTTTGTTTTTGTTTTGAAGTATTTTGTTTTTCTAATAGAATTGGCATTAATTCATCTAGCTTTTTCTTTTTTTCTGTTAATAATTCATTTAATATTTTAGGGTTTTCTGCATAGAAGTATTTAATTTTTCCATTTAATATATATGATACTAAACCTTTTTCCATAAGTGAGCCTAATACATGATATACTGTGCTACTTTGTAGTTTAGTTTTATCAATTAACATGCCTGATTTACATTTGCCAATTTCAAGTAGTTTTAAATATAATTTTGCTTCTGCTGTTGATAGACCTAACTCTTCAAGTATACTGATGTCCATAGGTGTAGTAATATAGATTATTATATAAAACTTTCCAGTATTGGAAAGTAGATATTTATCCCTGTTATATTATTTTCTTTCTTTTATAAGATTTAAATGAAAAATGAATAATATAAAATATAAATTTATGTCAATAATTTCAATAGTAATAATTATTAGTGCATTGATATTTATTTCAATGAATAAATCGACAGATATTACGGGAAATATTATAGTAGATGATGTTGAAGATGTAAAAGAATTAAATGAAATTTCTGTTAGACTTCCTATTCCTTTTCAGGATGCTGCTTTTGTACCATTTTATGTAGCTGACAAATTAGGTTATTATGAAGATGAGGGTTTAAAAGTTAATTTTAATTTAGGAAATTCAGAAACAAATCCAGCTAAGATGGTTGCTATTGGTGCTGATGATATTGGAGTTCTTGGTGGGCCTGATGCAATGCTTGTTGCAAAATCAAAAGGCCAAGATTTGGTTGCTGTATCTATTCTACATAAAGATTCTGATTTTGTAGGAATACTATCATTAAAAAATAGTAATATTGAAACACTTGATGATTTAAATGGGAAAAAAATAGGATTTTTTTATGGCCATATTTCAACAGATATTTTACATTCATTATTTAATAAATATGATATTGATTATGAGGAAATAGATGTTGGTGCTTCATATAATCAGTTAATTGCAGACCAGATTGATGCCCAATGGACTTTTAGGACAACTGGAATTGTAAATCTTGAAGATAAGGGGTATGAATTAAATTATATTTCTCCAAAGGAATATGGAATTAATACTCATGGTTATACAATATTTGCTAAAGAAGATACAATTGAGGATGAGTCTATGATGATTGAAGCATTTTTAAGAGCGACATTTAAAGGTGTAGAGTATTCAATTGATAATCCTGAAACAGCTGTGGGTTATTTAATTGAAATTGATTCTAATTTAGATTATGACTTAGAACTTAAAAGATGGGATATGTATGCAGATACAATAATAAATGCGGATACATATCCAAAAATTGGATATTTTTCTGAGGAGATGTTAGTTGAGACTTATGATAGATTAGATGCTCTAAATGTTATTGAGAATCAATTTGATATTAAAGAAAGTTATACAACTAAATTTATTGAAAAAATATATTCATGATGATAGTAATAAAAAATTTGTCTAAATCTTTTTTTAAAGATGGAAGAGAAATTAAGGTTTTTGATAATTTGTCATTTATTATTAATAAAGGAGAATTTGTGTCTATTGTTGGGCCTAGTGGATGCGGTAAATCTACATTGCTTAGAATAATTGCAGGACTTGATAGAAATTTTAAAGGCATGATTAAAAAGGATTTTTTAAAAACAGCAGTAGTTTTTCAAGATTCTGCTTTGTTACCATTTAGGACTGCAAAGCAAAATATTTTACTTCCATTTGAAATTAAAAATAATAATTTGCAAATAAAAGATAAAGATAAGAAATTAATTGAGATGTTAAAAATACTAGAATTAGATAAAGTAAAGGATAATTATCCTTATGAATTATCTGGTGGTCAAAAACAAAGAGTGGCTATTGGTGGAGCTCTTATTCAAGACCCCGAATTTATTATAATGGATGAGCCATTTTCAGGCCTTGATGAGATAACTAGATTTAAGCTAAATGAATTGCTTGCTAAAATATTTTATAAAAAAAATGTAACAATTATTTTTATTACTCATTCAATATCTGAGGCAGTTTATTTATCAGATAGGATAATTATTATGTCAAAAAACTCTAATAAAAAACTTAAAGAAGTAGATATTTATTTGCCAAGACCAAGGTATATTGATTTAAAGGATACTAATAAATATAATTCTATTGTTGGAGAAATTAGAAAATGTCTTCAAGACTAATAACTCCATTTATAACATTTATTTTAATAATATTATTATGGCATGGAATAGATTTTATTTTTAATATAGATGAAGTTATTTTTCCAAATCCATATGAAATTATTGAAAAAACAATTGATAGTTTTTCAAATTTAATGTTTCATTTATCTATTACAATGCTTGAGGCATTTTTAGGTTTTATTGCAGGTTCTCTGCTTAGCATATTGACAGCTATTTTATTTATACATTCAAATACTGCAAAATCTGCTTTTTATCCATATGCAGTAGGCCTTAAAGCTACTCCTATTTATGCTATTGCTCCATTATTGGTTTTGTGGTTTGGCAATGGTATTTGGGCTAAGGTTGTAATGTCAGCATTTGTTGCTTATTTTCCAGTTTTAGTTGCTGCAATGAAGGGATTTGAGGCAGTATCAAAGGATAGTTATGATTTATTTAAATCACTTGGTGCTACAAAAAAAGAGATTTTTTTCAAATTAAGATTACCATGTTCACTTTCTTATATTTTCCCTTCGTTAAAGACGGCTAGTACTTTATCAGTTGTTGGTGCAACAATTGCTGAGTTTACTGGAGCTTCATTTGGAATAGGATATTTAATTGTAAATTCTTCTTATTATTTAGATACATCTTTGATGTTTTCAAGTATAATTTTTATTTCTATAGCTGGAGTGTTGTTTTTTAAATTAGTAGATTATATTGAAAGAAAAGTAGTGTTTTGGGAAAGAGTTAATTAGCAGATTCTAGGGACTATTCTGCCTGTTGGGTTAGAGAGGATTCTGCTTCCAAGCTCTGTTTTTAATATGACTTCAGGATTGCTGTTTTTTTCTTTTACTTTTCCAATAATTTGAGCCTCTGCATTGTATTTTCTTAGTATTTCAAGTATTTCATTAGAGTTTTCTGGACTGCATATGCATATGAATTTACCTTCGTTTGCAAGTTCAAGTGGTTCTATTCCAAGAAGCCTGCAGGCATTTTTTACTTCTTTTTTTATTGGGATTTTTTTTTCTTCTATTTCTATTGAATGATGGTTGTTTTTTGCTATTTCATTTAATGATGCAGCTATTCCTCCTCTTGTTGGGTCTTTTGCTTGTTTGATTAAATGTTTGATATATTTTATTTCATTGATTAGGGGTTTTGAGTCTGTTTGAATGTTTGTTTCAAAGTCGTATCTTTTTGATAAAAGGGCTACAGCGTGGTCTGCAATAGTGCCTGAGATTATAATATCATCGTTTTCATCTATCTGTTTGTTTAAGATATTTTCAGTAATTCCAATGCCTGAAGTGTTGATAATGATTTTGTCTAATTTTCCTTTTTCCATGACTTTTGTGTCTCCTGTAACAATTGGGACGTCATATTTCTTTGATAGTTCAGCAATTGAGTTTGAGATTTTTTGAAGTGTTTCTTCATCAAATCCCTCTTCTATAATTAATGCAATTGATAATCCTATAGGTTTTGCTCCCATTACACATAAATCATTTACAGTACCCGAAAAAGCAAGATGGCCGATATTTCCTCCCGGAAATTCTATAGGGTCAACGGTGTATGAATCTGTTGTGAATATTATGTGATTTGAGTTATCAATCTTGTATGTTGCAGAGTCTGAATTTGTGTTTTGCCAGTTTGAGGTTTTGGGGAAGTTTTTTGTGAAGTTTTCAATTAGTTTTTGCATTTCTTCTCCGCCATTTCCAGCTTCAAGTGGGATTATTTTTTTTTCCATTTATAATTATTTTATATATCTATAAGCAATGCCACATGCACCTTCTGTTTGAGATACCATGCAGGCACCAAGCGGGTTTTGCGGAGTGCACTTTTTACCAAAATGAATGCAGTCTTTTGGTTCTTTTTCTCCTTTAAGAATTAATCCACAGATACATTCTTTGTTTTCTTTTGTAATGATATTTTGTAAGAGATTTTTGTATTTTATTTTAGCATTTAAGTTATCATCAATTGGTTCAAGTCCTGAGTCTTCTAAAATGCATAGGCCTCTCCATGATGCTGGTGCTAATTTGAGATGTTTTTTTATCATTACTTGGGCTTTTATGTTTCCACTATCTTTAACAACTTCATCATAATCGTTTATTACTCCTTTTTTGTTATCTTTTATTAATTCAAGTAGTTTTAGAATTGAATGGATTATATGTTCTTTTTCGAATCCTGAGATTACAATAGGGACATTTAATTCTTCCCAAAGTTTTGTTCCTGTAATGCATGAAACGTGGCCTGGGCCAATAAAACCATCAACATTTGTTTGCTTAGTTATAGCTTTCATTGGGGGAGGCATTACTTTGTGAGTTGAGTAGATTGTTACTCCATGTTCTAGCAGGTATGCTGTCATTGGTGTTGTTGTTTCAAATCCTATTGCAAAGAATACTTTGTTTTTGTTTTCTGGTTTTAGCATATCTGTTGCAGAGTAAATAACTGTTACATCAGCACCTCTGCTTTTAGCTTCATTAAGGGACATCTGGCTTCCTGGGACATGCATCATATCACCATAAGTTGCAACTGGAATGCCTGAGTTTGCAAGTTCTATCATTGAGTCAATATCTTTTTGGTCTGTAACACATACAGGACATCCAGGGCCTGAAATTAATTTTACATTCTTTGGGAGAATATCTCTTATACCATATTTCATTACTGTGTTAGTGTGGCCTCCGCAGACTTCCATTATTGTAATTTTTCTTGGTTCTAATTCTTTTGCAATATTTTTTATTTTTTCAAGTATTTCTTTCATTTTTTTCTTCATGTTCTTCAATTAAATCATACATTGCTTTTGCTTTGTTAGTATCAACAATTTCTATTGCAAATCCTACATGGACTAATACATAATCTCCAATTTTACAATCTATGAATGAAATATTCGCTTCTTTTTTAATACCGCCATAGTCAACGATTGCTGTTTCTCCATTAATTTGTTCTATTTTTCCAGGTAGAGCTAAACACATCTTATATTTTTTGATTATTTAAGCATATAATATTATTTTATACTACTATCAAGTTACAAAATAGTTAAATTTATATATTATTATAAATATTAATAATTTTATGTTAAAGAAGCAATATAGAAATTTAGTTAGTTTGATTTTTTTGGGTATTTTATCAAATACTAATGCATCACAATTAAATATTGGTCAACCTAATTTAAGTTCAGATATTTCAATTGATGAAAATATTTCATCAGGAGTTATTTATTCAGGAACAATACCCGAAGATTATAGAATTTTTATTGAACATAATAATTTTATTAATTCTTGGAGATATCCACTTAATGTTGAAACATATAGAGTCTCTGAAAAGCAAAAGAAAAATTATGCTCGAACAGTAATGTCAAAAATAACACATAGCAATGGTGATAGTCATTTAGAGAATCAAGATTTAAGTATAATTTCTAAAGGTTCTGCTAGTTGTATAGAATATGAAGGATTATTATATATATTAACAAATTATCATGTTATTGATAATCATGCAGATTTATTATTTGAATCATATCATGATAAGGATTTAGATATTGCATTTATACCTTATTCTATTGTTGATATTTCTTATAATGAAATAATTTCTCCCTCAAGATGTATTAAACTAAATGATGAGGAACCAACTGGAGTTTATGCAATGTTTCAAGGAATAGGAGATCAGTTTTATCGCGCAATAACTAGAAGAGATTCAGTAATGTATTATGAAAAATATAATAGAATGGGATTTCCTGTAAGATTGCCATTTAAGGAGGAGGAATATCCTCTTTGGTATAGTGGTTTGTCAGGTTCAGTTATATTTACAGAGAAACATGAATTTTTAGGAGTTTTAACTTCAGAGGAGTTTGGAGGTAATTATAAGGATGATAAAAATATAATTCTTTATACGCCAAAGAGTGATATTTTAGAGTTTCTAAAGAAAGAATTGTGACATTTTATTGATGGGTTATATTGGTTCATAAAGTTTTATTTGATTAATTATTTAATTTTGATTATGTAATATTATTAATCATCATTATATATTTCTACTTCTTTTAAAATTATATCATGGCCGTCAAGAATTTTTGGAAGTGATTTTGAACATTCAGGACATTCGTAGATATTATTGTCATGAAGTTGCTGTAGGATTTTTGGTTCTCCTGTGTAACCGCATTCACATGAAATTACTGCTGGTTTTTTTTCAACTTTTATTTTCCAGTCAGTAAGTTTCTCCATTATTTCTTTCATCTCATCTGCAGGTAAATGAGCTAAATCTCCGACTTCAATTACAATTGATTTGATATTTCCATGTTCTTTTGCTTGTTCAATTATTTTGCTTGCTATTGTATGTTCGTGCATAATTGTTAAGAAGTGTATTGTTTTATAAAATTTTTCTTATTATTTTTCAGTTATTTTTATTTATTTTTAGTTTTTTTGTTATTTTGATTATTTGCAATTAATTTTGCAATTATTATCATTGATGCTATTAGAAATAAAGCTGTGATCATTTCTATTGAATAAAGGTCTGAAAATTTCGAAATGGACTCGAGTCTGAATCCTGCATTTGCATATATTACTGATGGAATTATAACTCCCAAAATAGTTGATATGAAATAATCTTTTGTTTTGATTTTTGAGAGACCTCCAATTATATTTATTAAAAAATATGGTATAATTAGAATTATTCTTGCTGTTAGAAAGTATGTAAATCCGTTTTTTTCAATTTGATGTTCAATACTGTCTAGATGATTTCTAAATTTATTATGTAGGGTGTTTCTAAGAGCATATCTTGAGAGATAGAAACCAATCATGCATGCAAGAGTTGTTGCAAGAATGTTGTATATTGAACCAACAATGAATCCAAATAGAAACCCACCCATTATTTTAATTACAGCAGCTAGGGGCAAAGGAGAGTTTATAAATATTATACATGCAAGAAAAAATATTATAGATGATAATATATAATTTTCATTAACTATTTCTTTTAACATTTCTTTATTATTTTTTATATTTTCTAGTGATAGAGAGTCTTTGTAGTAAAGAGAGATTGATAAAACTAAAATAATAAATAAGACAAATATTATTGTGAATAATTTTTCTTTTAGAAGTTTCTTCATATTTTCGTATATTTTTAATAGTATTTATAGATTTGCTATTCTTTATTAATTACAATATTGATTATGTTGTTTTATTTTTAATGTTACATTGTAGTTTATAAAAAATATTAATATATTATTTTAAGTATTATCATTATTATGGGCGCATTTTCAAGAAGTTGGCAAATTACAAAACTGAGTTTTTCAGTTATTGGAAAGGATAAGGAAATATTACTTTTTCCTGTATTATCTTCAATTTTCTCATTGTTGTTTTTACTTGCATTGATTTTTCCAACTATTATTGTAGGATTAATGGCAGGTGATGAGGTACAGTTTGCTGCAGGTGAGTATATTTTATTATTTATTGTATATTTAGGTCTTGCGTTTATTGCAACTTTTTTTAATGTTTGTACAGTATATACTGCAAAAATTAGGTTTTCTGGTGGTAATGCTACTTTTACTGAAAGCATAAAATTTGCTTTTTCGAGAATTCATTTAATCTTTTTATGGGCATTGGTTTCTGCTACAGTAGGAATAATATTAAGATTAATTGAAAATATGGCTCAAAAACTTGGGTCTGCTGGAAAAATAGTTTTGCTAATTTTTAGGGGAATTTTAAGTATGGCGTGGGGAATTGCAACAATTTTTGTTGTTCCTTCTTTAGTTTATAATAATCTTGGGCCTTTTGCTGCTATAAAACAATCCGTAAATACTCTTAAAAGAACTTGGGGTGAGAGTTTGATTAGACATTTTGGTTTAGGATTAGTACAGTTTATATTTTTATTTATAGGTTTTATTATTTTTCTTATATTATTTTTATTAACTTCAGGGATAGGTTTATACGCACTTTTAATAGTTTTTTTTTTAGCAATTGTATATTTTGTTTTAGTATTTTTGATTTTTAGTGCTGCAAATGTGATTTTTAATACAGCACTTTATGAATATGCAAGTACAGGAAAAATTCCTTCTGGTTTTGATACTGATGTTTTAGAATATGCATTTGAGAGAAAGAACTGATAATTTATTTAAAGTATTAATTATGGGGAATTTTTATAAATAATATAATATATTAATTTTTATGTACGATAAAGAATTAAAAAAAAAAGCTAATGCAATAAGTTCTATGATTAGTATTGGAAAGTCAGGAATTACTGATACTTTTATTAAATCTGTTGATAATTACTTAAAAGCAAATAAAATTGTAAAAATTAAATGTCAGACAGCAGTAGGCAGGGATGAAGTTGTTAAATTTGCTGATGAGGTGTCTAGTAAAACTAATTCAAATGTTGTTGATGTAAAGGGTTTTACTTTTACAATTTATAGGGAAGAATGAGGATAGGAATTGATGTTGATGATACTTTGTGCCCAACAGTTGATAATTTCTTGATTGATTTTAATAAGAAATTTAATAAAGAGATTAAAAATGAGGATGTTATAGATTATCATTTTAAGAATTTTGAAGATATTGAACATGATTTATTTTATAAAGAGATTATGGAACATATTGAGAATAAATCTAAGGATTATCTTCCATATGATGATGCAATGGAGAATTTGATTAAATTAAAAAGAAATCATGAATTATTTATTGTAACAGCAAGATTTAGTCATATTGAAAATCATACTCATGAATGGTTAGATAGAGTTTTTGGGAAAGATTTTTTCAATGAAATTCATTTCACATTTAAGCATGAGAAGAGATGTAAAGGTTTCGTTTGTAATAAATGTAATATAGATATTTTAATTGATGATGCTCCTCATCATTGTTTAAATACAGCAAATGAGGGTGTTAAGGTTTTAATGTTTGATAGGCCTTGGAATAGAAAAATTAAGCATGATAATATAATTAGAGTACATTCTTGGGCTGAAGTAGTTGATATTATTGATAATTGAAAAATTTCATTATATTAAACTTTCAAATTCTTTTACAAATTCTTGAGCTAATTTTTTATTTTCTATAATAATTATATTTTCATCATTATATAAAGAGCCTGAGTTTGAGGGGTTCATGCTTCCAGTTATTATTGTTTTTTCATCGATTATAAAAAATTTATGGTGCATATTGTTTTTATTTGTATCATTGTATAAATTAAAATATTTTTGCATTTCTATTACATCACTTCCTTGAAGGTTAATGTTTCTTTTTTCAATAACTCCCGTTACATTTACATTATTTTTAGATTTTTCAATTAGAGTTTGAGATATGGTGTCGTGAGTTATTGCAAATACTGCAAATTTGATTGATTTTTGAGCAGAGTTTAAATGAGTAATAATTATTTCATCGCAATTGTTTTGAGGACACATGAATGTCGATATAAAATATGATTCATTGTTATAATTAAGTGTTATATTGTTATATGAGAGAGTGTCTTTTTTGTTTTGTCCAAAAATATTATTTTCTAGTTGAAGGAATTCCTGTTTGTAGTTTTGACTAATGTATGATGATTCTATTTTTAATATATTGTTGTTGTTTTTATAAAAACCGTTTGTAGTTGGGTTTGCTGAGCCTGTTATTGTTGTTTTTTCATCTATTACACAGAATTTGCTATGCATGTAATTATTGTATCTTGTGTTTCTTTTTATGTCTGAGTGAAGTTTTACATTGGTGTTTTTTATTATTTCTAGAGCTTCTTCATTAAGATATCTATCATCTATTACTATAGAAACATGTATGCCTTCTTGTGATTTTTCTTTTAGTTTTTTTGTTAAATTAATATTGTCTAATTCATAGAAAGCACAGAGAATTTCATATTTTGCATCAGAGAAACTTTCTATAATTATTTCTTGGCATTTGCTTGAAGGACAGAAAGCTATTTCTAATGATGATGTCAGGTTTTCTTCTACATTAAATTGGGTTCTTTGGTTATCTAATATTAAATTGCTTAAAGTTTCGTTTAAATTAATATAGCCTTCATTTTGCAGGTAAATAATTGTTATTAGCATTAAAAGGGCAATTATTTTTACTAAATAATGTTTATTTTTTCTTTTTTTAACCATAATATTAATATTAAAAATTTTTTATTTAAAATTATTGTGGAAGTAAATGAGCATTTTTTATTAAAAATTTGTATGGTTTGTTTTATTTTGATGTTTATTTTTTTATATATTGCTGAGAATAATTATAAACCCGATATGATTGATTTGGCTGATGTTTCCAAAAAACATGTTAATAAAAAGATTGCAATTGTTAGTTATATATGTAATTTTAATAATTATGGAACTATTGCTTTTTTAGATATATGTGATAAGACTGGAGGTCAAAATTTCAAGGCTATTGCTTTTCAAATGAATAATGATTTTGATTATTCAAGAAAGTATATGTTTTTTGGTAGAATAACTTTGCATGAAGGAGAGATTGAAATGATTATTGAAAAGATTGATATTATTGAATAAATATTTATTATACACAAATATCTATTGTTTTAATTACTTCTTCATTGCTGTTAACTTTGGTTATTCTTTTTATAGTACCTTTTCTTTTAGCTAGTCTTCTTGCATCTTCAAAATTATCAATTTGTGGGATTTCAAGGTCATTAATTATAATCTCATGTGTAATAATTATGTCTTTTATTGAGTTTTTATCTTCAATATCAAATGCAAATTCTTCTAAAATTCTATTTTTGAAACTTATTGGAAATGAGGCTTTACAAAAATCTGCTGTGAATTCTTTATTAGGTTTTGGAAAGGCGTTCTTTGTTACAAGAGATGAATCTTTTTCTTTTATATTTACTAAGATATTGTAATCTATCATATTGTCAACAAAGTCTTTAATATTTATTTCATTCTCGAGAGTATATTTGAATATTCCTCTTGATTTTGATACTTTTGAGTACATAATCCCTAGGTTAGCTAGTTTTGGTGTTAAGTCTTGGTTCCATACTAATGAACCTTTCATATGTACGACTTTGTTTCCTAGATAATCTGCAAGTAGTATTAAAAGTTCGTCAACAAAATGAAATGAGCCTGAAATTTTAATTCCTGAAGATGCTATCTTGATTTTCATCAATGGTCCGACAAATTTTCCTCTGCTATATCTTACAAATTTGTCGTGTGCGTGCTTTGATTCAATATTCTCAAATATGTCTTTAATATAATGCATAAAAATACATCCAATTTTTCCTTTATATATTTTTGTTTTATTTTTTGTTAATTAATTAAATTGTGTTACTAAATAATAATTATATTTTGTACAAAAATACTTAGATTTATTTAGATTAATATTATCTGGATAGTAAATTCTAGTTAATATTTTTGAGCCAAAATAAGATTTCATATTTATAAGAACTAGTTTGTGTATCTTAGGTGTTGATAATAATTAGAAAAAACTATTATTAAATAAAAATTTTAAATGAATTTTTTTTTCCAATCATCAAGACTTTGTTTTAAGTTGTTGAAATAAATTTCAACATTTTTTTCAACTTCTTCTATTATTTCTGTTCTATTTTTGGAATAGTAAACAAACATGAAACCTCTTTCAAGATTCATCTGCCTTTTCATTAAAAGTCCTCTTTTTAGAAGTTTTGTAAGTATTTTTTGGACAGTTGTTCTGTCTTTTTGGACTTTTTCAACTATTTCTTTTACGCTAAGGCCATTTTTTGTTTTCATTAATTCTGCGAAAACTAAGTATTCGGAGTCGTTTAAGTTGTAATTACATTGCACTAAATCTTTTAGTGAAACTTTCTTGCATGTAAAATCTATTTTTCTCATAGTGAATACTACTTCACAAGTATTTAAAAAGGTTTCTTATTTTTGTTCAGAAGTGAAAATATTATTTTATGTTAAAATTTGCAAGGTTGTATGGACTGCAGGTAATTTATCTGAATTTAGAAGTAAATTATATAATGGAGATGAAATTTTAGGATTTATTAGTATATCAGTTATTTTCTTATTTGTTTTTTCAGAAATCTTTTCAAATACTGGTAGGAAGGCTGTTATTAGAAATATATAAGGTATTATTGCAACTGCATTTGCAATTGTTCCTGATGTTCCTGGTTCAAAAGTTGATGTTCTTTGCAATATTTGGTCTATAGTTCCAAAAGTTGGAGAATATGCTAAAGCATCAGCTGTCCAATCTGCCATCATAAAGTCGAATATGTATTTCTTAAATTTTCCCTCTTTTTCTTTTCCAGTAAATTCATTTTTGTTTCTATAGTATACAATTCCAAAGTATGTTGGATAAGCAGTTAATGCTCCACCAACATATCCTGATACGGAGTTCATTGCAAGATTATTGAAAAATATTTCATTACCAATAATTTGTCCAAAGTAGGTTCCGATAAAAGCTGCCATTGTGGCAGGTAGCATTTCAATTACATTTTTTTTCAAATTTGGCCAGTAGTTGGTTAGACTATCTTGGACTTCATTATTAATTTTTTCTCCAAAATACTTAGTTAGAAGTTTTTCAAGTGCCATTTATTAATTTGATTAATGATAATTTAGTTTTAAATTTGTTTATGTTACAAATTAAAGTTTTTTAGGTAATTTCTTATTTGTTCTATTTCTTTTTCCATAGCTTTTCCTTCAATAACTGGTCTTTGATATTTGTCTTTTCCAATTTTTATTTCATCATTTAAATCTGAAAAACAATTAATGACAAATTCGTTCAAACCATCAATCGCGTTTTTTTCTATTGTTATTTTTGTAGTTTTTGTTATTTGGTGGTTGTTTTCTATTAACTTTTCAATATATTTTTCTAAGTAGTTACTTTCAGATATTTCTTTTTGTTCTTTAAATTCTTTATTTGTTATTTCATATACTGCTAATGTGAATTTTAGCAGTCCATTTATTGCTTTATTGTTAAATCCGCTTGGTGGCATTTTACATCAGTAATTATTAGTAGAAGAAATTATTAAAATGTTTCTTACAAATATTACCTGAAAAATCGTAAGAAATATAAATAATTTGAGATTAATTCTATATTCTAATAAATGAAATACCAAGAATATAATGTTGAAAGAAGAGTAAAACTTGATGAAAAAGACAAGGCTATTTTAAAATTACTTAATGAAGATTGTAGGATGAGCTTGACTCAGATTAGCAGAAAAACAAGAATTCCTATTGATACAGTTAAATATAGGATTGAGAAAATGGAAAGAGAGGGAGTTTTTGAATATACTATTGTAATGGACCCTCTAAAAATTGGATATCCTATATTTGATGCTTTGTATGTTAATTTAGTTAATTTTACAACTGATGAAGAAGATAGGCTTATGAAATACACTATGAAAAATAAAAATATTGCATATTCTTCAAAGACTTTGGGAAAATATGATTTTATTATTGGTATTGTTGCAAAAGATATTCATGAATTGCAAAGAGTTATTCAAGACTTTAAAACTGAGTTTCAAAATATTATTAAGGAAATTGATGCTTTGTCTATAATTGAAGAGTATAAATACGATTATTTAATTGATTTAATATAATATTTTTTAACATAAAAGTTATAATATTTGGAGAAATAGTTTTAATATGAGCATGCTTAAGAAATGGATAAATGATGAATTTTTAAGTGAGGGTATAATTAAAGAATATTATGATAAATATATTAGTGCAAAGAATTTTGAACATGTATTCATTGATGGTTTGTTTAGAAAGAATAAATTATTATTATTATATGATGAGTTAGAAAAGTATGAATATTATAGGGAAAGTACAGATTTATATGAATTTTTTAGGACTGAGGATTTTAAGAAAACAAAATCTAATATTGTAAAAGAGTTTCGTAATTTTTTAAAAAGTCAAGAATTTACAAATTATATCTCTAAAATTTGTGGACAGAATATTAAAAAAGATATTATCGATGTTCATTCATTAAAATTAGTCAAAACTAATTATCTCTTATGTCATGATGATAGAATTGAAGATAGAAAGATTGCATTTATTTTAAATTTTAGTGACTTTGAGGAAAAAGATGGTGGTTTGTTAGAGTTATTTAATGTTGATTTAGAGAATAGGCCTAAGAATGTTTTTGATAAAATTGTTCCTAAATTTAATAGATTTATAATTTTTAAAGTTAGTGAAAAGTCTTTTCATCAAATATCTGAGGTTAAATCTCTTAAGCAAAGAATTACTATTGGGGGTTGGTTATATTAAAATGAAAATATTAAATAGTATTTATCTTGATAAAAATGTTATTTTTCAAATGAATGAGTTTTTTTCTAATGAAGGTTTTTTGAAATTAGATGATTTCTTTTATATTGATATTAATAATATTAGAACCAAATTGTTAAAGTCTAAATATAATTTAATTTATAAACCTATAATTTGCAAATGTAAGAAGGTGGATATGAATGATGTTTTTGATCATGATATCTTAGAATTTGCAGAGTATTTTAAATCAAGGGATTTTACAGAATATGTTGAGGAAATAACTGGTTTTGAGCTTAGTTTTAATTCTTTTGAAATATTTTTGTTTGAGTCTGGTGATTTTACATTACTAAATGATGAAACTCAAAATGAAGAAGTTTTGGAAGTTATTTTTGATATGTCTGACAAATTTGAGGATTTTATGGGGGGAAAAGTTACATATGTTACAAGGGAGGAAGAAGTTTTTTATTTAAGGCCTGAATTTAATTCTCTTACAATTTTATTTAAGTCTGATGATTTAATGAAATATCTTAAATATGTTAATTGTTTGGCTGAGAAAAGAAAAATTTTGAGAATATTAGTTAAATTTAATATTAATGATGAGGATTAATTAGAATCCAAGAGATCTTAATATTGATTTTAGAAATGAGTTCTCTTTTTCTAAATCTTCCATTCTTCTTTGATATTCTCCTGCGTGAACTCTTCTTGCTAAGTGGTGATATTGTCTTGCTGTATTTGTTTTAGGTCTTAAGTGAGTTATTGGTTTTTTCTTGTATAAAGCATGTCTCATAAATTTATCATCTTCTATTACACTTGTAATTGGTGTTTCAAGCAAACTTTCAATAGCTCTGAAACCTAAATCAAAGTTGTCTTTTCTAACTCTATTTAGAATAACTCCTTTGACAGGAATTCCTATTTCTTTGGCTAGAGTTACTACTTTAAATGCATCAGTTACTGCTGGTAATTCTGGGTTGGTAACAATTAATATTTCATCTGCATTTTTTAATATTGAGATTGCTTCATTACCTAATCCTGCTGCACTATCTACAATTACATAATCACACATGTCTCTTAAATCTTCAAATATTTTCTTTAGTTTTCTTGAGTTTATTTCTGAGAAGCTTCTTATTGATAAACTACCTGGGACTAATTTGAAACCTAGTGGATGTATATATATAGAATCAGCTAGTGATGCTTCGCCTTTTAATACATCATTAAGAGTAATAGGAAATTTTGTTAATCCCAAATGAAGTCCTACATTGGGTGTTGTCAAATTTCCATCAACTAAAATGATGTTTTTACCCTGCTTTGCAAGCGCAGTAGCTAAATTAACACTTGTTGTTGTTTTACCAACACCTCCTTTTCCTGAAGAAATTACTATTAGTTTTCCCATTCTTATATATATTATCAATTAAGAATTTATAATCAATTATAACTACATAAAAGTAATTATGCAGTATGAGTCAAGCCACCGCATGCCATTTTTAGTGTTTCATAAAACTCTAGCAGTTTTGACATATTAATAACATACTCTTCACCATCAAGGTATGAGACCATGCACAAATTTTTTCTGTATTCTCCAATACAATCAAAATCTGAGATGAGAAGTCTTTTTAATAGAAAGTAATCTGATAGGTCAACATTAATGCCTTTATTTGTTAGATCTTGTCTTAATAGATTAATTTTATCATGAATTGAATTTGCCATGTATGTTTCGCTGTCAATTAGCATAGTGTAGGCTAGTGAAAAAAATTGTTCGTAGCCAGATACTATTGTTTCCATAACTCTTCTTAGCATTTCTGTAGTTCTGGTGAATTTGCATGATACATAAATCATATGTTCTATTGAGTTAAGGTGTCTTTTTAATTCTCTGATATGTTCTATTGATTCTTCCATTTTTATTATTTTTCTGTTAAATTGACAATTGCCTGGGCAATATCTCCTTCTGATGTCTCAAGTGCCTTCCTCGCTTCATCTATTGAAACTTGGGCCTGCTCTGCAACCATTTTGATATCATCTTGTGATATTTCAATTTTTGCTTTGTCTTCAACTTCTTTATAATCTCCTGATAGTTGAAAAGTAGTTTGACCTTGCATAGTAACTTTTTGTACATTGGGATTATCAAAGATTAAATTTTTAGTTGGAGTTTTTATTATAACTTGTGTTGCTTCAAGTTCTTCCTGGGACATGCCCATTTGTCTCATCATATGTTGTAGTTGTCTTGGATTTACACCTGGAATCATTTTTAATTAATTAACTGCAAATAGCACCCATACAAATAACACTATAACTAGTGAGAATACAACTACGAATTTTGGGCTAAATTCAATTTTGCTTTTAGAGTAACTTGAGAATGTGCTTGTAAGACCACCTTGGCCTGTCGGCATTGAAATACCTCTGTGCTTTGCCATCTATATATACTAATACCTCATCATATATAAAGGTTTTGTGTTACCTTATGAAAAAACAGTCTAATTAACAATTGTTAATTAAAGATTATATTTAATTATTGGTTATTAATAAATGAGATATTTTTTAATTAAAATAAATATTTTTTAATGGAATATTGATGGAATAAATGATGGGAATATTGTCCAGAAGATTAATAGCAGACAAAACAATGATATAAAATTGAATATTGACATTGCTGTTTTTGGCTTGAAGAATTTTTCAAGTGAAACTCTTGCAATTTGGCCTCCATCTGTTATCCATATTGGGAGTAGATTCATCATTCCAATTGCTATGTTTAAGAACCACATCCAGAAAAATAATCTTTCAAATCCTAAAGGAAAATCTCCTAGCCATTTGTAACCATCTATATTTGAAAGTTCAGTTTGAATATTGTATATTCCTATTAGGGTTCTATTGTCATCTTCACTTTTAAATGTAGTTATAGGATATGTATTTGTTGAGTTTTCTGTTTCTATTGTCAGATTTAATTGTTGGTTTTCTTCTAATTTTGAGAAAGAGTTTAGTATATGTGTTTTGTTTTCAATTCCATTTAATGCAATAATTTTTCCTGATGTAACATTGTAATCTAAAAGAGAACTATCATTCATAACACCACTAAATGAAATGGAGTCTATTTCCATAGTATTATTTACAAGTGGGACAGCAGCAAATATCCAGATTAGCAAAAAAAGAAATCCAAATAAGAAATTTGATGTAGAACCTGCTCCAAAGACTGCAATTTGTTGCCATCTAGGTTTATTGTGGAGATGTTTTTCATCTGGTTCAACAAATGCTCCTGGTAGTATCGGGACAAAGATAAATATGATTCCAATGATTATTAGTATTAAAAAATCCATTTCATAAAGGAATGATAAATTTCCTGCAAAGATTGAATCATATGGAATGCTAAAAGCTATAATTAATATCCCTACAATTGCTGTTCCAAAAAAAGCAAGTCCACTTGATTTTACCGGAATATTGAATCTTTCTGATATTACTCCATGAGCAAATTCATGGACTACCATTAGAATAAATATTGATATAATCCAAAACCAGAATGGAACATAGAATATGTAACTGCTATCGCTTTTTACTGGTAGTACTAGGCCTCCTCCTGTTTCTATGTTGTTATCAACAATAAAGCCTAATTGCCAGATCATTAAAATTATCATACCAACTGCTCCAATTAATCCTATAAATATTGAAAGATATGAAAGATAAAGGAAGATTTTTGGGTGTTTTTTAGACCATTTGTTCATTTTATCAAGGCCTAGTTTTGTTCTAAGCATTAAAATTGTGAAAAATGGATATGAACCCTGAATTGATAATTTTTCTCTTTTATAATAAAGAAATATTAGCATCAGCACTAAAAATACAAAAAATGGAATGTTGTCGGTTAGGAATTGCGGTACCATATTTAATAATTTTTATGTATCTTTTTAAATATATTTTTTAACTTGTTAAAAGGTATTTTATTAAGAAGATAATATCAAAATATTTTACGTTTTTATATTTTTCATAGATATTTTACTTGTTTTAACTATTTCAATTAATTTGATATTTTTTTTATTATTGAATGATTGGGTTTTTTATTTCTATATAAATGTTAATACGATAAATTTAATATGATAAATGTTGTTATTAATATGGGCAGTTTTCTGGTATTTTTAAATCAATGAATGTTTTAATAAAATTTTCTAGATAATTATGGATATTTATTTTTACTTCATTAATGTCTGATTTATTGTTGAGATTTTTAATTTCTTTTTTTAATTTTATATTATCCTCAAGATTTTTGTCAAGCATATATCTTGCATCATAACTAACATCATGTCTATTTATTTCATTTATGAATTCTAATATATGTTTTTTTAGATGGTTGAGAATTTTTATTATTTCATTTTGGTCTTTTTCAATAATTTTTAGATTAATAGAATTTTTTTTAATTAGAATGCCTGTTTTGCAGATATTTACTTCACCTAATTTTAACAAAACTCCATTTTTATCTGGACTATATAAACATTTTTGGATTTTTTTAATAATTGGAATTAGATTGTGAATTATATGTGAATGTCTTATATGGACTTCTCCTGAAATATGTTTTGACAAATTTTCAATTTCTTCAAAAATGTTTTCGTGAGTTATCATATTATTATATATTTTATTAATTATTGAATTTATAAACATTTATTGTCTCTTGAAAAAGGTTTATAAAATGCTATAAATTTCGTATTGTTATGGACAGAGAAGAAATATTAAGAAATTATTCGGATTTTAAAAAAACTTATTTGGATATGATTAATAAGGACAAGAATTTAATTGATTTTGAAGTTTTTGAAACTTGTTTTTATCCAAAAAGTTTTTTTATTATGCATAAAACATGTTTTTTTGAAGATATGTTTTATGAGACAATACTAGATATTGTTGTTAATGCATTAAAGAATTTTATTCATGAGTCTGAATATTTTGTGAATTTAAAACCGCAGACTACTCTAATGAGCGCTGATTATGAAATTCTAAAAAATGAAAAAGATTTGATAAAGATTCATTTAAAATTACATAAACTTTTTAAGACTTATAAATTGCTTATTTATTTAAGAAAGGAAAATTCTGTTGAAGTATCTGCATATGCTGTAAATGTTAAAGAGACATTAGATGAGTTTTTAGTAACGTCTTCTAAGGTTACAAAAAAATTAATTGTGAATATAGATAAAAAGCTTGATGAAATTGATAAATCTAGTGAAGTTGTTTTTGAAAGCGCAGTTTTTAATTAGATAATATTTTATTTTATTTCAAGATATTTTTTGTTTCTCATATATATTACTTTGCATTTATTTTCCCAAATTTTTTTTCTCAGTTCTGAGTCATTTGTTGCAATTATTGCATATTTGTTTAGTCCCTCAATTATTTGTTTATCAATGTATTTTATATCTGATTTAATTATTTTGAAATTATATAGTTTTAGAAATTTAATTATTAGTGGTAGAAATCTTTTATTTTTGTTTTTTTTAGATTCTATAGTTTTTAGTTCGTCAAGAGTTCCTTCATATATGAAGAATGATATTTTGGATGAGATAATATTTTTTATTTCTGTTATGACATCTATTCTAAATTCAAATGGTACGAATAGAAAATTTGTATCAAATATTACAGGATTTGACATTTTTAATGCTTCTTCTGGTTCAATGTATTCTAATTCTTTATAGTGTTTTTCAAGGTTAAATGGTTCTAATTTGTCTTTCATTTTTAATAATCCTTCCTGTTTCTTTGAATTGGTATTTGGTCTTTATTTAGAAAATCATATTCTGATTGTTCAAGAGTTTGGTTATAAGTTTTAATAAATATGTCTGAGAGTCTTTGGTCTTTTTGTGCATTAGGATTGTAGTGATATACTCCCATTGCCATTTTTCCATCGCCTTGATTTAATAGTACTGAATTGCCTTGTCTGTGTGTTGTTCTTGAATGGATGTGGCCATGAATTATGTTACCGCCCCCATTTTTTTCAATTACTTTATATGCTGCATTTTCTTCAAATCCTGCAAATGAAGGGTGATTAGGTTGACCATGCATTAAATAAAAATCAATATTATTTGGTACTCTGCTTACAACTTGGGCTTGTTTTTCATTGATAGTTCTGTCAATATCATCTTGAATTCTTCTTTCAAAATAGTTGTTTAATTCACCTGAACCTATTCCTTGGGATGCTCTTTGTTGGGAAATGTTGAAAAGTTGTGATAATTCATTGTCACTATAATGAATATCAATTGATTGAAGATAATTTTTCAAATCTTGAAATCCTTTTGAATTTCTTTTAATATTTTCCATTTGTTCTCTAACATCGGTATAACCAAATGTATCCGTATATTGTGGGCCTAAATGTTGGCCTGTTGACCCTGTTAGGGGACTTGCAAAGCTTATACCTTTTTTTTCTATTCTTTCTCCTGCATGTGGCATATATTTTCCAAGGACTTCTCTCATAACTTCGGGGACATCATGGTTTCCTTCAATTAATATCATATCGTCAGGTGTTATGTCATAATTTTCAAGTATTTCTTTATATTTTTGATATTTTGTTCTAGCATCGTTTCGAATAGCAGTTTTCATGTGTTTTTCAAAAACTTGATAATGAGTTCTATATTCATTTTTTTCTTCATCAGTTGCAAAATTTGGTTCATAACCAAAAAATAATCTTTGAAGACTTTGGACTATTTGTTCGTTTAACTGGCCTTCTTTTAATTGTTGTGTGTTAATTCCATTTATTTTAAGTAATTTTTTATAAGCATTTTCAAATTCTTCTGCAATTATTCCTTCAAGGCCTCCTTCTTGAATTATTCTTTGTGGGAGAAAGCCTGCAGTTCCATGATGAAATCCTTTAAAGTCAATAAAGTCTTCAAGTAAATCTCCTGTGTGAACAATAATATCTGCTTTTTTAAATTTTGAATTTACTTTTTTGTTTTTAAAATCAAGAGCACCTGAAATAGCCAAGTTTTGCATTAAAATTTTTTCAAAGTCTTCTGGTGAACTTTCTGTATCAGTAAAGTGGATTAGTCTTTTTCCGCCTTTATCAATATGTTCTTCTGTTTTTTGAAGAAAATCGTATCTTGTTCTTTCATTTTCGGGGATTGAGAGTTGTTGAACTTGTTCTGGAGTGAGACCGCCTTGTTGCTGACGGGCCATTTGTTGCTGGTATATTTGATATGCAAGTTTTTCTTCTTCGGTTAAATCATTTTCTTT
>CAYLKB010000002.1:0-7428 GCA_964384165.1 uncultured Methanosarcinales archaeon | reverse complement strand
GAAAATGCAACTTTTTCCAATATCAATAGTTTTGTTTGGATTTTTTCCATTGCAGAATCAATATTAGAGTAGAATAAGTTTTTAATTTCATCTTCAGACATATCATTTGGATTTTTCATTCTAATTAATATAATATTTAGATTAATATAAATTTAACTTTGATTTAAATGTTTTGATAAGTTAATAAGTATAGAATAAATTAATTTAATTATGACAATTTCCGCCACAACAACCTTCTTTTTTGTCACTAGGGTCTTTTTTGTCAGTTGAGCAATTACCGCCACCGCAACAACCAGTTTCTTCTTCTTCATGGTGGTGATGGTGTGCGGTGTATTTTGTTTTGTCATCGTCTGTTGCATCTCTTACTTCTACAACTTCAATGTCAAATGTTAAATCTTTTCCAGCTAGGGGGTGATTAAAGTCAACAATTACTGAGTCTTCTTTTATTTCAGCTACAACTACGGGAATTACTCCTTGGGGGCCTTGAGCTGCAAGCTGCATTCCTTCTTTTAATTCCATATCTTCAGGAAATTGTGATTTTGGAACTTCTTGTTTTGCTTCTTCCATTCTAGGCCCGTATGCTTCTTCAGGTTTTATATTTATAGTTTTTTTATCGCCTATTTTAAGTCCTTCAAGACCTTTTTCAAGTCCTGGAATAATAAGTCCTGCTCCGAACATGAACTCTAGTGGTTCTTTTCCTTCGCTAGTATCAAATACTTCGCCATCTGTTAATTTTCCTTCGTATGTAATTTTTACAATTTTATCGTTTGCGATTTCCATTTTTTTTATTTTAATCAGTATGATTACTAATGTTAAGAAATGTTTTTTTATAAAAGTTGGGGTTTTAGGGATTTGAGAGTGGGAATAGGGAGTAGGGATTGGGGAGTAGGGAGTATGGATTGGGGAGTAGGGATTGGGGGTTAAAACCATTTATCAAGACTTGATTGATTTTCTTCTTTTTCTTTTTCAAATGTGCTGTAATTTTCAACAAGAAGTTCTACTTCTTCATCTGTTACTTCTCTATTTTTTATTTCTTTTGGCTTATCATTTAGTTTTTCATTAATGTCTGTTTGTTTATAGTCGCTTATTTGTTCTTTTATTTTAATTGCAGTATTTTCTCCTATAAGTCTTGATAGGGTTGCAAATTCAACTTTTTTGAGATCACTGATTTTTTTAATTCCAGAATTGAATAATTTTCTTGCTCTTACTCTACCAATACCTTTTATTGAAACTAATGGGAGTAATTCTTCTTTAACTCCGTTTTTGAATCTGCTTCTGATTTTAGATATAAAGTTTTTAAAATAAAAATTTCTTTTTAGAAGTACTATTTCTTCAAGACAATATAAAAGCCAATCTATAGTTTCTATTTTGTAATTTAGCTCACCTGGAGTTACTAAATATTTGTCATTTATATAATCTTCATGAGCTTCTGATATCCAATCATTGAGTATATCTGTAAGTTTAAGTGTTTTGAGAAAATTTTCATAATCCATTTCAAATGGGTCAAACCCAACTATTAATGAGTCTCCAATTTCTTCAGCTTTTTTTACATAGTTTTCTTCTTCAGCTTTTTTTACGCTAAAATATGGTTTCATTTCTGAACAATTGACAATAAAATATAGTAATGAGTAAATATCATATCTGGTTATTATTTTCTCAGCTGTAAATTTATCAATAAATTTGTCAATGTTTGAGTAAAAGTAATGAGCTGTATCTGGGTTTAAGTAAAGTTCAGAGACTTTTTTACCAAGTTTTGTTGCTATATAATAGTCGTCTTCTTGTTCTACAAAATTATAGTCTTTTAGTATGTCAATTATTTTGAATATGTTATAATTTAGGGACTCTAAATCTTTGAATTGGTGCGCATATAGTGTGTTAGAGAAGAATGATTTTATTTCATTTTTTGCATTTATCATGTTCATTGAGATAAGAGATAGCAAATACATTTTAAGAATTGGTTCTATAGCAAGTTTTGAGAGAATTTCTTCAGGTTTTCCAAATACATATTTTGGGACTACTCTTTGAGCTTCATCATCTGTTTTAACACATACAACAGCTTTACCAATATTTTCGTGGCCAGGTCTTCCAGCTCTTCCAGACATTTGATGAAATTCAAGTACTGGTATGTCATTAAATCCTCTAGGACTATATCTTTTGTAATCTTTAATTATTACTTTGTATGCTGGCAAATTCAGGCCTGCGGCAAGAGTCGGAGTTGAACTTATTACCTTTATTAGTCCTTCTTTGAATCCATTTTCTATGAGGCTTCTTTGCTTAGATACAAGACCACTATGATGAAAAGCTACACCTTTTTCAACTATTTTAGCAAGCCTTTTACATTGTTTTGTAGGAGTTGGAAGTGATTTTAGTATTTTTTCTGAAAGTTTTTTTAGTTCAGCTTCATTTTGGGGTTTTTTTATAGCATTTGCAGCATTTTCTGCTGTTTTTTCACTACTACTTTTTGAGTTGTTAAAAACTAGTGCTTGTTTGTTTTGAGATATTGTATGAAGAATAATATTTACTATATTGTCTTTTGTGCAATGATTTATTTTTTCGCTTTCAATGACGCAATAATCTTCCATATTATTTTTATTATAGGGTTTAATATAAATCTAACTAAACTATTTGAATACGAAATATGCTATTTGTTTAACTAAATGATTAAAAATATTTAAAAATAAAGATGTTGTTGAAATAATTATGACTTATTCAATAGATTCTAATGAAATCATTCATGCAAAAATTATGGGGATGAGAGTAGTTAAGTTTACAAAGAATGTAGATTTGAAAGCTTTTTACAATGATTTGTATTTGACTTTGGCATTTAACAAAAAAAAACCTTTTTATGATATGATAGGAGATAAGAGCAAATATAAATTTGGGGATTTTTTTGGATATCAAGTTAAAGAAGGAGAACAGGTTGATAATGGTGGCGACCCGCCTAATAGGCAGGGTCCTATTTATGAAAGAAAGTTTACATGGTCAAAGATGCAAGATGCAGTTGAGTTTGAAATGCTTTGGGAGGCAAGATGTGCAACAGAATATTCTCCTTATGGGTGGATAACTTTAAAGATTGATTTAGTAAATAGATTAATGAAAGATGTTGAATTATTGCAGGGAAATGATAAAGTTATTCTTCAGTCAGGTACATGGGAGTTTAGAAATGAAATAGTATATCATAATGCTGTAGTGTATAAATTTTTAAATAATGTTCCCATAGTTAAAAATAATAAAATATTAAAGCAATTATATGTTGACCATATCTATGATAAAATATTAATGAATGATATTAATATTTTTGGAGAGGAAAAGATTAAACCTTTGGTTTTAGATGTAATTAATAAGCATTTTTCTTGAGAACTATATTTTTTAAAGAAGAAAAAGCAAACTAATTAGTCCTATTAGAATAATTATTGAGAATATTGTAATTATTGGTTTAGAATAATTTCTTGAACCTAGATAATAAGCTATGCCTCCTTTTACTATTGTGTTTGCAAATGCAGCTAACACTATTCCTATTTGTGCTGTTGTATTTGATATGTCATTTTGCATTGCAAGGTTTGCTAGTGAAATAGTTATTGCATCAACATCAGCAAACCCACTAAAAAATGCAACTAAATATATTCCGCTATCACCTAGTATAATTGCAAATAATTTTGAAACAAATATTACTATTACAAATAATGCTGCAAATTTCATTGCTGGGCCTAGACTAAAGGGAGATTCAACATCAATTTTTTTCTTATGATTTATGTTTTTTTTAAAAAATAATTTTAATGCTAGAATATAACCTGTAAAACCCATTATGCTAAATAATATAGTTATTCCCAATAATAAGTCTGGGTTTATTATTGCAATTTCAACTATTACTCTAAAGAACATTGTTGAACATGCAATTATTGTTCCAACAGCTAATGGGTTTGATAAGTAATTTATTTTTTTGCTTTCAATTGAAAATGAACTTGTTAGTGCAGTTGAACTCATAAATCCTCCCAAAAAACCTGTTACTAATATGCCTTTTTCTGCTCCTATGGTTCGCATTAAGATATATCCTGCATATCCTATTCCTGAAATAAAAACTACCATAAGCCATATGTGGTAGAAATTGAATACATCAAGAGATGCAAGAAGTGATTTATCTATTATTGTTTGACTAGAAAAGAGTTCGCCAAGTATTGGGAAGTCTAAAAGAGAATAATTTTTATTAGGTAATATTGGCAATATTATTAGTGATATTATTGCAAATTTTAATGTTGCAAAAGCTTCTTTTTCTGTTACTTTTTTTGCAAATTTGTGAAGTGAGTTTCCTAAAAAAAGAATGGTTGTAATAAGAATAGCAAAAGCTATTGAGAGTTGATAGTGTCCTAGATTAATTATTATTCCTAATATGAATGTTAGAATTGCTGTTATGGCAGTAGTTGTAGAAATTTGTTTGGGATTCATTTTAGTAATTGCTCTATATGCAAGTGCTGAGATTAAAAATATTCCTGAGATACCAATTAATATAATATTATCATTGTTTAAGATATCGGTTGATAGATATCCTATGAAAAATCCCAAAAGACATACTAATGTAAATGTTCTAAATCCTGCAAAATCTGCGATATTTTCTTTTTGTTGTCTTATTTCTCTTTGGGCTCCAACAAGAGCTCCCAATAGTATTGAGAGAATTAGGCCAATAAAAACATCATCAAACATATTGTAAATTTCAGTTAATTTTGAATTTATAATAATTAGCCACTATTGAATAATTGGGAATTTAGAATTTGAAGTTTTAGTTATTGATATTTTAATGTTTGGGAATTTAGAGTTAATTTTAGTTTTTTTAGATTTAAAGATTGAATAAAAGTTAGAATAAATATTAAATGTTATTTTAAGTTTGAGCTTTGTGATGGTTACAAAGTAATATAAATGCTTTTGATGAGATTATGGGTATGAAGATAATATTTCATGGTGCTGCAAAAGAAGTTGGAAAGAGCTGTATTGAAATACAGACTAATGGGAAGAGGTATTTGATGGATTCTGGAATTAAATTTATTCATAATGGAATTGAATATCCACAATATTTAGATAAAGTATATGAACTTGATGGAATATTTTTGTCTCATGCTCATCTTGACCATTCAGGTGCTTTGCCTATGCTTGAGCATAAAAATTTGAATTGTCCAATATATTTAACATCTCTTACATGGAAAATTACAAATCTTCTTCTTCAAGATTCTTATCATTTAGAGAAGTTAAAACATGTCCATCCTGCATATGTTGAAAGAGATATTAGAAAGGTTGAGAATGATTTAAGATTTATCCATTATGACCAAGAATATACTACTCATGATGGCAATATTAAATTTAAATATTTAAATTCTGGCCATATTCCAGGCGGAGCTAGCATATTACTTGAACTTGAAGGCAAAAAAGTTTTATATACAGCTGATTTAAATACGGAGAATACTAATTTGATGATTCCCTCAGAAATTGGCAATATTGCTGATGAGATTGATGTGCTCATAACTGAGAATACATATGGTGACAGAAGACATCCAGATAAACAATATTCAGAGCAGGGACTTCTAGATTCAATTGAAGAATGCATTTCAAATGGAGGCTCAGCTTTAGTTCCAGTTTTCGGTGTTGGAAGAAGTCAAGAAATATTAATTATTCTTTCTAAATTAAACCCTAATATACCCATTTATTTAGACGGAATGGCTAGAAAATTGACTGAACTTATTTTAAATACTAACGACCCATATATTGACAATAGAGAAGTTCTTGAGAAAATGTTCAAAAGAGTAATTATTGTTAATGGTAAACATAGACATGAGATTAGAAAGAAAAAAGGTGTTGTTATTGTTTCAACTTCAGGAATGATTCAGGGAGGTCCAGTAATTACTTATACTGAACATTTTATTCATGAGAAAAATAATTATATTTTACTTACTGGATATCAAGCTAAGGGAACAAATGGGCGAAGTTTATTTGAAGATCATATGTTTTACAATCATCATAATAGATATCCTGTAAGTTGTCATGTCAGAAAATTTGATTTTTCAGCTCATTATGGGCAGGACTCAATTCATGATTTAATTAAGAAAATAAAACACAAGCATTTGATTTTACAGCATGGAGATATTGAGTCTCTTGAATCAGTTGAGAATTATGTAAAGGTTAATAAATTGGGGAATGTTCATATACCACAGATAGGTGAGGAGATGGAATTTTAATTTGGTATTGATTGTAAATATTTGCATGCAGAATCGAAAACCATATCCATTTCTTTTTCAAATTTATTGACTTCAAATAGTTCTAAAAACAAATCTTGATTGAGTAGGAATATATTTAGGTCGGGAAAAATATTTTCAATTCTTCTGCAGTTTCTTTCTTTGAAAAAATAAAATTTATCTGTTAATGTTTTTAAATATTTATCTAGAGTTTTTATTTTTGTTTCAGGTTCATAATTTCCTTTAACATCATTTAATAATATTTCTT
Organism: uncultured Methanosarcinales archaeon; assembly: GCA_964384165.1. Classification (GTDB taxonomy): domain Archaea; phylum Nanobdellota; class Nanobdellia; order Woesearchaeales; family UBA583; genus UBA583. The sequence goes on along the minus strand of CAYLKB010000002.1, from coordinate 942 downwards.
TATTCATTTTAATATTATTTTTATATCTTTGTTTCATAAATTCAATGTTTGGTTTTTTTCCTCTATCTGTGTTTGAGTCCATATCAAACATTTTTGCAGGTACAAGAAGTGCATTTATGCATGAAGGTGCAGTATATGCAAGGTCTTCTAATTCAGGATAACCCCATTTTCCTGTAAGTCCTAATACAGAGAAGTTAAATTTTTCTTCTTTTGGAGTTTTTTCATTTATTATTTTTTTTCTTTCAAGATATTCTTGCATTCTTTTTCTGTTCATTAATCTTATGAATTGGCCTGATAGTATTCCAATGTCTCCAAAACTTTCAGTTAATATACTTCCTTTTCGAATAGTATGTGCTTTATTTCGTTTTTTGTTTTCTTCTAAGTCTTCATTATAATCATGTAGCATGAAGAGATATTTAAGAAATTCTGTATATCTTGGGTTTGCAGTTTTTCTTGCAAGGCCTCCTACTTCTTTTAAATGTTCTGAGTAGGGTTCTCCAGTTAGAATTCGATATTGGGTATCATGACAATAATCTGCAAGAATACTAACCATGGGTATGTAAGCTTGTGGCAGGTTTTCATTCATTAAATCTTCTAATTTTAGATCTTTGAATATTATTCTGCTTTTTGATTTCATAAATAAATAAATAATTAGTAATTTAAATATTTTCGTCTCTAAAAAGTAAATATTATAGACTTTTTGCTATTAGTGCATAGTAGTTTGCTTTATTTTCACAGAAGGCGCATTTACCACTTGCTTCTTTTGGTTGTTCAAATGGTATGTTGTTTGATTTTGCTGAGTATTTTTCTTTTATTTTCTCTTCGCATTCTTTATTTCCACACCAAAGGACTAGTGGCCAGTTTTCGTTTTTTAGGTTTTTTTCAAATTCTTCTTCAGTTTCACAAGTTTTAATTTTATTTGTTGTGAATTCTTTTGATTTT
>CAYLKB010000001.1:2029-47884 GCA_964384165.1 uncultured Methanosarcinales archaeon | reverse complement strand
CTTCTCAGAAAACTTATCATTAAGAGATTTCTCTAAATCATCAACAGACAATAATTTACTTTCAACTTTTTCTCCTATATCCTCTTGAAGTTTTCTTATATCTTCTTCAAATTTTTTATATTTGTTGTCAATAGCACTGACACCCTCATCAAGAGTATCATTTACTAATTTATCCATTCCCAATATCTTTTCATCATAATTTTTAAATTTGTCATCAATTAAATCATTGAATTTATGCACTTCATTTAAAAATCCTTCTTTAGTTAAGTTAACTTTTTCTTCAAACTCAAGATTTCTATCTTCAAAATTATTTATAATTTTTTCAAACTCTTCAGTTTTTGATTTAAATGTATCATCAATATTATTTAATAATCTCTTCCCTTCTTCAATATTATTCTCTGAAACACTACTATATTCCTGAATTTTTTTTTCTGCTTCATCAACAATCTTGTATAGTCTTTTTTCTTCTATATCAGCCTTAGTCTCAATTTTCTTATATGATTTTTCTAAAAATTTCTTTTCAACAAAATCTAATTTCTCTTTAGTATATGAAGTCAAATTATTAATTTTCTCATTAAATATTTCCCTAAATGTATTTTCATGCCTTGCAAACGTTTCTTTTTCCTCTGCAAGAACAGATGTCAATTTAAGAGAAAGCTCATCAAAATACTCTTCTATCTCAATTTTCTTTTGGTCTGAAATATTCTTAATTTGAATTAAAAATTCATCCTTGTTACTTTCAAACTCTTGTTCTTCCCTTTTAATTTTATCAACTTCTTGTGTAAGTTTTGTAGTATAATCTGATGTTAATTTTGCAACTTCTTCTTTGAATGCATTAAGTTCAGATAGCATTTGGCTTTTCTCACTCTCAATAACTAAAAGCTTATCTAAAAACTCTGATTCCTTCTTCTTTAACTCTTCATCAAATTTATTAACATGAATTTTAAACTCCTCATCAAATTGTACTCGAGAATGAGCAAATTTTTCTTCCAAATGCTCTGAAATTTCCCTATTTTTTTCCTTAGCCTGAGTTTCTATCCTTGTTAAAAATTCATTTGATGAAAAAAGATGTTTTGAAAAATCTTCCTTAAACTTATCACCTATCTCTGACATTACCTTATTTATTTGATTCTCAAGAAGCTTTCCCCTATCCTGTACATCATTTAAATTTTTCTTAGACAATTCTTCAAATTTATCTATAACCTCATTTACTTTCTCTGCCAAATAATCTCTCTCTGCAATTTTTTCATATTCTATAGCATTAATAGAATTATTCATAAATTCAGAAACTTCATTTAATTTATCATCAATTACTTTTATATCCCTTGCATATTCATCTTTTAAGTAAGCAACTACTTTATTTTTCATATCATCATTTTTCTTTTCTTCTTCTTTTAATTTCTTAATCTCATCCGAAATTGATATTTTATATTCCTCAGACATTGATTGAAATTGTTTATTAAAGTCAGAAATTTGATTTGAAATTTCCTCTTTTTGCTTATCAAAATTTTCAAGACTAGTCTTTAAATCAATAGTAGCTTTTTTCATACTATTTGCAAAATTTTTTTCAAGTTCTTCATATATAGAATCTCTAAGATTTGCAAATTTTTCAGATATAGAAATATTAATATTTTTTGAATCTCTTTTTTCCATATTTACAAGTTTAAATTCAAAATCATTAACATTGTCAATAATTTCATTAACTTTATTAACTAAAAATTCATCGTGCGCTTTTCTCTCATTCTGCAATTCTTTTAACTTTTTATCTGCAATAGCTATAACTTCATTTGCATGTTTTTCAATATCTGCTTTTTCATCTTTTGTCTTTTTAAATAACTCATCCTCATATTTTTCAACTAAACTCTTAATCGCATTTGTATCATTTTCAAGTTTATTAAGTTTACTCTCAAAAGCAGTAAATTCAACACCAGAAATTCCTCCACTATCGCCAGAGGACTTATTCTTAATTTTTTCTGCATTTATTAAGAAATCATCAGCTTTTTGTTTATATGCCTCAAAATCAGTTTTCATTATTTCAATTTCTCTTGCATATTGAGTAGAAATATGAAAAAGTTTATCATTATACTTCTCCATAGCCAAATGAATTTTCTTTTCAATATTCTCTCCAATTTTAGACATATCTCTTTTCTCAAGTCTTTCAATTTCCCTCTTTATAATTTCACTATTTGATACAGCATCAACAATTTTCCCTTCAAGGTCGCTCATTTTAGAAGAAACATCAGATTTTATATCACGACTTACAACTGAAAAATCAGATTTAATTTTTTTTAATTCAAAATCAATTACTTTTACAATCTCATTAAAAATTTCTTCTCTTGCTTTACCTACATCAAGTTTTTTAATCAAAGGACCAAATTCATTTAATATATCTTGCTTTATCATATCAAAAAATTCATGATTTACTTTTTTTAATGCATTATTCTCATGTTTTTCAAATCTTCTTGAAAGTTCTGCAACATCTTTTTGTAATTTTGATTTAACTTCTTGGGTCTTCTTCACTTGTTCATTTAAATTTTTTATAATGTTAAAACTCTCCTCAATTTTCTTTGCATCATCATCTTCTTGTTCATCAGTTTTTGAAATCAAATCAGGTTTCTTTAAGTTTGATTCTCCAGTAACCATTTTTGCAGTTTTTATCATAACTACTGATTTTTTTTCAGTTTTAGGTTTAGCATTTTTTTTAACATCCATGACTGCAGGATTTTTATTAACCTTAGAATCTGTTTTTTTTTCTTTTTTAGCAGCAGCCTTTTCTTTAGTACTCATAACTTTTAAAAAACTTCAAATATTATATAAATTATTTATTCTTGAATAATAGTTAAAATAAAATACTACGAAAAGGGATAATAAAAATTGTTTTAAGAAACCTTATAAAATCATTCAAATTTAATATTTTCAAGTTCTACTCTTGTATAATCATATAATTTTTTATCACTCAAATCATAATAACAATTCTCATAAATATTATCTCTATTTTCAAGCCTAAAAAAATTCTTCTGAAATAAATAAACTTCAGAATATAAAGGTTTTCCTGGATAGCATATCAAAACCCATTTTTGGTGGTCCTGTATATATTCATTTAATAATCTTACTTTTCCTTTAGCAATAAGATAAAAAAGTAAAATCTCCTCTAGAAAAAAATTTACCTGATTCTCATCAAGAACATCTTTTTTAGTATTAATAAAATCCTTATTTAACCACATTTTAAATTCATCATCATTTGAATAAATCTTCTTAAGTTCTCCAAGATACATCATAAATTTTCTGCAATCAAGTACAATCTGGTTAAATGTTGTAAATGAAAATGATTTTTCTATATACCATGGATGTCTCTTTAAAATATTAAAAAAATTATTTTTATGCGATAAAATCAGAGGTAAAAATTTAGCCTTTAAAACTGATGCCTTTTCATTTGAATTAAAATACAAATAATCAGAATATATAAAATTTGCCCCCACAACAGGTTTTCTAATTTTTTTTATAAAAAATTCAACAAATTTGAAATTTTCTAAAGCACTTTGTGAATTAGAAATTTTACTCATAGAAATAGGAAAAACCAAAATACCTTCATGAACTGGAAAATTATTTATATCAAAAAATTTATTTTTTAGATTCTGAGAAATATTGTTAATTTTTTTATTATTACTATTATTATTAATAATTTTATTCATCATCATCTAGAGTTTGCGATAAAAGAGCTTTTTCAAGTATTGTTTGCCTTATAGCTGAAGTTCTCTTAAGTTGGTCTAAATAGCTCTGAGACTCAACAAGCTCATCAAAAAATGAATAAACAAAATCCTCAAAACTACCTTTTAAATTGCTATCTTTTTTTTGCTTCATATAAACAACATAGTTACTATCATCTTCATCAATTAAAAAATAAAAATCTTCAAGCATAACATATGTTGTCTGAATAATTACTTCCTTAGGATATATATTTTTATTAACCCTAATAATAATTTCATTTCCATCCACCCTATAGTTGTTCTTCATAAAATTTTACTATAAAGTAATATTTATAAACTTATTCTTTGAAGAGAAATTATGTTCGAAAAAAAAGAAGGAATTGACTACATATCAAATTATTACAGACATCAATTATATGACAAAAAAAACAAATTATATCTTATAACAACAGACGAAGGAAGCTTTATTTTTTTAAACTCAAGTGCTTTTAGACAATTAAAAAAAGGCAAAATTATTGACGAAAAACTTTATTCTTCACTCTTAACAAAAACAATTATAGTATCTGAGGATAATTTTAATTACATTGTTGAAAAAACTTCTCAAAGATACTCATTTTTGGGAAATGGTACATCACTTCACATAGTAATTCCAACTCACAGATGCAATCTAAGTTGCACATACTGCTTTGCATCAGCAGCTAAAATGACAGATGCTATTGAAAAAACTGACCTTAATGAACACACTGCATTAAAAATAATTGAATTTATTATGAAATCTCCATCAAAAGCAATAACAATAGAATTTCAAGGAGGAGAAGCAACCGTCAGATTCGACATTCTTCAAAAAATGACAAATCATGCAAGAAAATTAAATGAAAAATACAACAAAGACTTAAACATAACAGTTGTATCTAATTTAACTTTAATGACAGAAGAAAAAGCTAACTGGTTAATAGATAATAACGTTACAATTTGTACCTCATTTGATGGCCCAAAACAAGTCCATGACAAAAACAGATACATTCACGCAAAAGATAACAAAGAAATTGGAACATATGACACTGTCTCATACTGGATAAAAAAACTAAACGAGCTATACAAACTAAAAAACGTTGACGAAAAAGTAAATGCTTTAATAACAATTACCAAACACTCACTTCCATACCATAAAGAAATAATTGATGAATATATAAAACACAATGTTAATTTTGTTGACATTAGAGCCCTAACAGAAGTTGGAAGGGTAGTTGAAGACACGCCAGATATACTCTACACAAAAGAAGATTTCATAAAATTCTATGAAAAATCAATGCAATACATAAACGAACTTTCAAAAAAAGGTATAAAAGTTACTGAGAGAATAAAAGAACTCTATGAAATAAAAATTCTTGAAAACAAACCAGGATACCATACAGACTTTGAAAGTCCATGTGGTGCAGCAACGGGCCAAATAACATATTTCTCAGATGGAAACATTTACACCTGCAACGAAGCTCTAGGAAGAGATGAATTTAAAATAGGAAATGTTTTTGCAGACAAATGGTCAGACATTTTCAAAAGAAAAGAAACTTCAAAAGCAATATTAAACTCAATGCTTGAACAAAATGTAAAATGCGATCGATGCACTTACAAACCATACTGCGGAACATGCATGGTTGAAAATTATTATCACTTGGGAAAATTTAATTATTATCCAACCAAAACTGCTAAACATCACGAAACTATATATCAATCAAAACTAATATTTGACCCTCTCGTAAAACAAATAGTTGAAACTTTAAACAAAACCTAAATAATTAATCAAAAAAATGATACATCAAAAACTTCATATTCCAAGAAATAAATTATATGACAAAATAAAGTCAATACTCGGACAAAAAGATGCTTTAGAATATCAAATTCCAATATTAAAAACATTCCCTGTAACAATTACCAATTTTGTTTACAAACAATTATTGCATACAAACTACTATCAAGGAATAGAATTAATAACAAATGTCTCAAATAGTTTTTCACACATACCACAAATAAAAGAAAATATGGAAAACCTACTTATAAATTATCATCAAACTCCAGAATATAAATGCTAATCCATAAAATTTAGAATAATAAATTATTTCTTAATCTTATCTAAAACAACGCATAAATCATTTGGCATCTTAGCTTCAAAAGTATATTTCTTTCCCTTAAACTCAAATTCTAATGATTTTGCATGTAAAAACTGCCTATCAAGAATATTCTCAAATTTAGTATTTATAAACGAATTTCCATACATTCTATCACCTACAATTGGACAGCCAAGATATTTCATATGAACTCTAATCTGATGAGTTAAACCCGTTTTAATCTCAACTTCAACCAAACTAAAAATATCTCCATCATAATTAAAAGAATCAACTACTCTGTATTGACTAATTGACAACTTAGAATCCTCATCTGCCCTTTCACAAACTATATTTTTAACTTTAGAATTAGGATAAGCCCTTTTCATATAAACCTCAATTGAACCTGATAAATTTTCAAACTCACCAAAACACAAACAAACATATTTTTTTACAACTTCTCTTGCCCTAAAAATTCTGTTTAATTCTCTAGAGGCAAGTAAATTTTTTGCACAAACCAAAACCCCGCTAGTATCCTTGTCAAGTCTATGTACATGCATATAATCAAAAGAAGTATTATCTGCATTTTTATTCTTTAAAAAAGCTAAATGTAAAGACAACGACTTTTCATTATCCTGAGCTCCTTGTACAACAACACCTGGAAACTTATTTAAAACAAGAAAATCACTATTTTCATATATTATTTCTAGCCCTAAATCTTGAGTTCTTTTTGTAACAATAATTTTCTCTCTAAGTTTGATATCATCTTTCCATACTTTAATAATATCACCTTCTTTAAGAATTACTCCATCCTTTATTTTTTTCTTATTTAATGTAATTCTTTTATCCTTAATTAATTTAAACAAATTATGATAAGGCACATCAATATTCTTTTTTAAAAAAGATTTAACAGATGTTCCTGCATAATCAGAATTAACAACAATCTCATAAACCATAATAAATAAAATACACAACAAATTATAAAGCTTACAGTAGTTAATGAATAAAATATTTATTCAGAGATATTTAAAAGAATATTATTTTTATAAAAATAATTATTAAAAATACTTTTCTTTATTAAATAAAAAAAATTATATTAAATATTCCCTGTGTAAGCCACATACTTTCTACAAAAACATTAAAAAGAAAACTAAAACCTTTAAAATATGAGTCTTCCTCAAATAATAAAATCAGGAACAAACAAACATTTTAGCAAAAATCATGGCATTAACCAATTTAACTTTATTGCAGGAATTCACATGCTTGCAGAAAATGAACCAGATAAATTTTTAAATCTATTTATTCATGCATATGGGTATAAAACTCAGCCAAAAACTATTCATCCAAATTCTCCAAGTTATTACTATTCATCAACAATTAAAGAAATGCTAGGCCTAGACTATGAAACAAGTATTAACTTAGGATATTCAAATCCAATGGAATGTCTAGACATAATTGTAGAATATATCCTTGAAACATTAACCACATCATTTCAATTAAAATTATATCAAACACAAAATAAAAAATTTAATTCCTTAGAAGCAAATCTCAAAATAAAAATGCTCCCTTATTCAATAAATTAATTTTTACATACAATTAACACACACGGCTTTATCCAGAAATTCTTTTTTTTAATGGTGTCTATTTGAGCTATCATAGTTTTATTTTCAAAAAGACTCTCAACAATTCATTTTATGAATTCTTGAATGCAGTGAGATTTCACTTACACTGCACATCCTCGCATTGGAACATCCCCGGGGTCTTTTTACTATGAATTTATTGAATGGCTCTCATATATTTGACACTATTATTAATTTCTGGACAGAGCCACACACACACATAAGATTTATAATATAAGCTACTCATCTTTTCTATTTAATAACTCTTTTATCATAGCATGCACTTCTGCAACTTGTTTTTCGGTATTCAAATTAACTTGATATTCATGATCATTTCTAAGTTCAGTTTTCTTTCCTGCCATATTTTGACTAATCATAATAAATGTTGAAAGAAAAATTGCTTCAAGAGATACGATCATTGTTAAGAGTCCAAAAGGAAAAGAATCGAAAATTCTTTGCTCACCAAAGACTCCAATATTAACTAAAATCCAAGAAGTAAACCAAATTATATGAATTGTAGCAAACCATACATTACCTGCAAAAGCTGTTATTTTTTCAGCAACTATAAACTGAAATGACATTATTCTATCATACTCATTATTAATATTCTTAGAAATAAAATGTCTTATCTCATTTGTAGATAACCACTCATTTGTTTCACTTCTTCTATTATCAACACAATTCTGACATTGTGAAAAATTTTCATTTCGTCTAAATGCTCTATGGCTATCACAAACAGAACAAACATAAACTCCTGAAGATTCCACTTTATCATTAATTCTATATGATTTCTTAAGATGTTTTGGCAAATTAAATAAAGATTTCGTTGTCATAAATAAATAATACATTTAAGTTTTAAAAATATATCTGTAATACTTATAACAAATAATAATTAAAAGAAAAGTCATATATCTTCAAAAACATTCAAAATATTTTTCTATGAAGATTTTTCTTAGAAAAGATAAACATACTATTTTGAACATGGTTCAAAAAGCATCCAGAAAAATCAGAATGATTTTTCGCTCAAACTTATGCAAAGCAGAAGTGAGGACAAAGGTGAAAAGAACAATCTTAAGTGTAACGCCAAGACTGGGATTTGAACCCAGAATCCCAAAGGGACAACCTTTCCAGAAACGAGCGTTAAGTAGTAACAACTCATTTAATTCTTGATTATAATGGTTTAACAAATACATTTGTAAAACATCGTTAATCAATGTCGAAACCCTTTTATTTTGTTGTTTTATCAATTTTAACAAGTCTTTGTCAATAGTAATCAACACTCTTTCTTTTGTTGATTTTAACTTTGGCATTGTTTCTTTTAGTATATAAATTCCTACTAAATAAGTAATAAATAACAAGTGTTAATTTATATAATTTTTCACTGTTTTTTTAATTAAAATATCTATTCAATAATATAAATCATTTAGCAAACCTTTTAAATGGAATTTTATTTTTATTATTATAATAGATATATTCTACTAATTAATTAAAATTATTAAATAGTAGATTGTTTATATTGCCACTATCGCATAACTTGGTATTGCAGTAGACTGGAAATCTACGCCCTTATGGGCATATGGGTTCAAATCCCATTGGTGGCGTTTTTGTTTAAACGAAATAATTCTTATAAACTAACTAAAATCATTATTAATAGACCATTAAAAACTTTTATTTATGTCTGCTAACTCTTTTAAATATACTATTATTATATTTAGTAATGTTACCCAAAGATTTGTTAAAAAAAATTGAAGAAGTTAAATCATTACCAAAAGATAAACAAGATGATTTTTATGAAAAACAAGTAATAGAGAGTATTCTTGGTGGTTGGATTAATTTATTAAATCAAGATAATGAAGATATTTCATATGAACAAATTTGTAGTATTCCTTTTTCTTTATTAAATCTCTCAATCTTCAAAGAAGAATTAAGTGAAAGAAGTTATAATATCGTTAAAGATTATATAAGTTTCATAACAAATGGGTTAAAAAGAGAATTAGAATTTGAAAAAGAAAAAGAAGAACTTCAATCTAAAATAAGTGAAAAACAAAAGTATATTGATACACTATCAGAAATTTCAAAAAATTTATCAGATAATAGAGTTGAAAAAGTTAATCTTCAAAAAATTTATCTTCAAAATCAAAAAGAATTTGAAGATTGGATTAGGAGTTTTGGTTGGACTGATGATACAACAGTAAGACATATTAACAAAAATAGACATATTTTTATAGATGAAAATGTCATAAATGTTAATGAATATTATGCTCTTTCTCAAAGAGAAGAGGTTTCAACAATATCACAATTTAGAAAATTTATAGAATTCTGTAAATGTTTTGCTTTATTAAGTTTTGACCATATTGGAATTATATTAACAAATATTAAATCAAAAAAACAAGAAAATAATGATGGATATGATGATTATATGCCCTCATTTGAAGAAATGCAAGAGAGTATTAGATTAATTAGAACATTAATTATAAATCCAATTAAGAAAACCAGAAAATCACCACCTATTTCAGAAATTGATTTACTTTTGTATCAATTATCAGTTGAAAGTGGTGCAAGATGGAAAAGTATTGAGAGAGATTGTTTTAAAAATTTTAATTATGATAATTTACAAATATATGGTGATGTTGCAGTTTATAAAATAAAAAAACCTAAAAAGAAAACAATTGATAAGAAAAAAGGTCTTTTTATGTTTTGTAGAACAAAAACAATTAAAAGAATTATTGAAATATATGAACAAAATCCAGAACATTTCAAAAATATAATTTTACACGATTTCAAAAGAAGATTACAGAATAGAGCAGATAATCAATTAGTATGGTTTAAGTATCATAGAAACTATGGCAAGTCATATATGAATTCATTAAAAATAGATTTTATTATATCAGATTTTATTCAATCAAGATTAACAAAAATTCCTGGTTGGAAAAATTATTCTGAAAAATTAAACACTTGTATTGAAGAATATAAAAAAACTTTGCTACACTGGGAAGAACTATTTGAAGAAAATAAAACAAACTAATGAACAAAGAATATCAAAACTTGAAAAAGAAGTTGATGAACTTAAATCAATTATTATCAATATGCAACAACAACTGCTACAAACTAAACCAAAAATTGACAAAAAAGTGAAAGAATATTGTCAAAATTTTGACATATAATTGACACAAATCTATAAGATTACAAAAAATAAACCACTTGATGAAAAATTAATTAATCAAAGATTGGAACATTTACAAAATCCAATTTTCAAATACCTTGTTAAGAGATACTTGGAAGATAAAAAACAAGGTAAGGTTGATTGAAAAAATAGTATAATCTAATAGATATTAATTTGTTATTAAAAAAATTATGAAAGAATAATTTTAACTTTTATATAAAAGTTATCTATATTCCAACACTTCCAATATAAATAAGTTTAATTTCATATATAAATGTATCGAAAATATTTTTTAAAATTAACACTAATATTTACATCTTATTCTTAATTACTAAAATTATACACTTTTACTTATGTCTCGATTTTAGAGGATAGAAGGGCTGTAAATCCAAAATAAGATTTTTTTTTAGAAATATTTATAAAAGATTTTAGATATTAATTATTATGACATCCAACACTTCCAAAAAATGGATTTTAGTCATAAGAGTTTAGGATTAATTTATAGACTTAAATTAATTTAGGGACAAAAAGAAAAGTTTGATAGTGAATACTATGTTTTTCTTTTTGAAATATTAGAAAAATAATTAAAAAATGGTTAATTTCGACAAATTTGGTAGTTTAAGTATGGTTTTATGTGTTTTTTCAAAAAATAGAGTTTTCTATAAACTTAATTATAGAATTATTTATTTATTGTTATCTATTTTTTTATATAGAGAAAGTTGAAAATTTGAAAAAACATAAGAAAAGGTATTCAAAGTATCAAATTTGTGTATATTTACTATTTTTTGAGTATTTTTAAATTCAAAATGTAAGAAAATGACAAAAAACGAATTAGAAAAATTATTTGAAAAAGGCGAAGAAAAATTTCAAAAACTAATATTAAATAGAATTATTGCAATAATAAATCAAGATGAAAACTTTAAGAATAAAATTTTAAAGATTATTTATGGTTTATTTCAAAATTGTATTGATGAACTATATGCTCTTTTGAACAAAAAGGCAAATATAAATTATAATAGATTTGTTGAGATATTTAATGAAAGTTTTAAAAAATTATTTCCAGAAGAAGAACAATTTGAAAAATTGATTGCATCTAAATTCATTAAGATAATACCAAATGAAGAAATTTATAAAGAAAAGATAAAAAAGAATTTAGATATTCCTAACGAATTAAGTAAGGTAGTAGATTTAATGAAGGAAGAGTTGGTATTTAATCAACATAATTTAGAACAACCAACAATCCTAAATTATATTCTAAATTATAGGATAGATTTAATATTGAAAAATGAAAAAATATTTTCAAAAGTAATAAGTTCTAAATTTGTTGAAACATCAAATCAAGATGAACGAGAGTTGGAGATATTTTTAGAGGATTGTATTGAAGATTTTAAAAAATTATTTTATACAAATACTTGGGAGATATATGACCCATTTATATTCCATAATATGTTTGTTGCTATGGGGATTGCAGTATCAGATAAAATAACATTTTTTATTGGACACGATAGTTGTGATGCAAGAAGTAGCCCAATTTACTGTGGTCCAACAGGGAGTGGAAAAGGGAGATTTCATAATGCAATAGAATATTGTTCAAAACATTTAGAAAAAAAAATATCTATCGTAGGTGGTGCAGGTCATCAAGAAACATATTTAGGTAGTTTAAAACCAGCTATTTTTAAACCAGAAGAAAACCTTTCTCGATGTGAAAAAGTATCAAATGTTACATTTGATGAAAATTCTTATAGATTTATTGAAAATTTTAAATCTTATGGTATGTTCTATAATGATGTAATAATTAATCCTGAAGCAAGTAATATATTAGATAAGAAAAAAATAAACCAAACAAATCAGCAAATATTTGGTTATTTTTGTAATAGTCTTGAACCAATACCAAAAGGCTTTGTAAGTAAACCTATAACTGGTGCAAATTTGTTATTAACATATAAAACACATTGCACAGTAATTTTATTTTTACAAAATCAAAAGTTACATCAGGATTTTTATGACCAAGGTATGATGAGAAGATTAACACCATTCCAATTACCAAAGTTAAAATTAACCTCTTTTGAAAAAAACCAAGATAATTATAAGGATAATAAATTATTAAGACCTAAATTTTTTTTAGATGTTTTGGTTTCTATGAAAGATAAATCTAATAATCTTGCTTTTATTAAAGAAGATGCACCTTATACATTTATGTCTGATGAGTGGAAGAATAAAAAAGGAGAAGTTCAAACTTGTAAAGTTAGGATTTATAATCCTGATGATTGGAGTATTAAAGAATATAGTAATATTAAATTTACTCCAAATGCAATAAATCTTATTCAATATTATGTAGATTTTTTTTATAATAAAAAAATTGATTATAAAATTTATTTAGAACATTTTAGAGAAAAATCAGAAAGTGCTATTAAAGATATGTTTAAAAGGTTTGCATTTTTATTACAAATAGCATATCAAACATATAAAAAAAATAATTCTCCTAATGAATTAATTGTAGATGAGTGGGCAATTCACTTAATTGCACCAAGAGTTCAAAAACTTACAGAGAGTATGTTTATTCATTTTTCATCAAATTATACAATCAAAGATGCTTTAAATTTACAAGAAGATGAAACAATGATGATAAAAATATTAGCACAAGAAGGAGCATATTCTATTGCAACAGGGTTAGACCATAATAAAGCATTAGAAACTTTTTGTTTGAACACTTTAAGTAGCAAAGGAACATTTCAAAAGGTTATGAAGGGTTTAATTAGAGAGGAATATGTTATACCCTTTGATACTGGTAAAAGAACAAAAGGTAATACTGGCAAGATTTTTTATTTAAATGAAAACAAAATATATTAAAAAATGGTAATAAAAAAATTAACAAAAAAAGAATATGAAAAAGGACTAACATTATTAATTAGTAATACTGCTAATGAATTTTGGGTTAATGAAGATGAAGTTAAAGAATTCATTGATGCAAGAAACAAAGTTATAGATAAGGAAAATAAAAATATTTCTTATTTGGATAGAGTTTTGGAATTGAAAAAATCACTTTCAATACATTTCTCTTTACTTGATATTGAAGATAAAAGGGAAGATTTAGATTATATTTTAGAATATATGAATAAAAATCAAACTTCAAAAAAAGAAATAGATAAAATAAAAAAATTAGATGAAATTGAATTAAATATTATCTCCCAATATTTAATTTGTTCAGATGAAGAGTTAGAGCAAGCATATATTGAAGATAAATATGATATGGATATTTACAATGAAACAGGAAAATTAGAAGAGTGCGAATTTTATATTGAAGATAATCTTAATACTAATCCAGGATATTATTCATCACACATTTATATGTTATTTATTATGTCAAAACGAAAGTCCTATTTTACAAAAGAAAAATTAATAGAATTGGGTTGTAATTTAAATTATGAAGATGTGTTTAGATTATTTGAAGATTATTTAGAAAATGAGAATTAATTTTTTTTAATTTTTCAAAAAAATAAGTTTATAATATTTTAAATTTCAATTCTGGCAAATTCTGGGTTACTCTGGAACCACTAAACTGCTTTTCAAGTGTTCTTGTTTATCTAATATGAAAAAGTCCCCAAATATTGAGTGCAGGCAAGTATCACTATTTTTCTTGGAGTGATTTCAAATATTCCCTCATTTCCTTTGGGTGTTTGTCATATTCATCTAACATATGACTAAATTGGGTCACTGCTAAAAGAAAACCATTCATAAACATATCCCTAGCAAATTCTTTTCTATTTGTCCCTTCTAATTCTTTACTAATCTCTTCCCAATGTTCTTCAAAGAAATCTAATGTTTGTTCTTCTAAATCTTTCATTTTTATTACTCTTTTTTGTCAAAAACAAGTCGATAAATTGTCTTTGGTTTGACAAATTCTCCTAATTCTTCCATAACCTCATCATTAAACTTTTTTTCTTTCATCGCTTTGATAAGTTTATTTTTATCAAGTTCTGTGAAAATATCCCAATAATCTTTTTTCTTTAAGTATTGAATAAGAGGTTTACTCTCTGCTTTTAGTGGCATTTCAAAAGTGTCATAAGTGTTTAATTTCAATGACCTATGAGTTCCTTTTAACTCATCTTGTTCTTTGTATAGAGAATATTCAACAAGTTTGGACTTAACTTGTTCACTTTCTTTTTCCAAAACTTCAATAGTTCCTCGCAGTTGTGTGTATTTATCTACAAGTTCCTGCATTTGTTTTTCTGTTAGGTCACTTGCATCTCTAAACTTATCATTAGAAACATCATTAGATTTTACCATAATAAAACTAATTGAGATGATTATTTATAATTGTTGTGTGTGGTTTTGATTTTTTTATAATTTAAATCAAACAAGCATCACCTGTCCAAGTTCCACTTTGATAATTACAAAACTCTTCTGATGTCATACAACCAACTCCTGTGATAAAAACTTTACCTTCTGCTTCACATATTGCTTTGTTTTGTGCTTCTGCTTGTTCTTTCAATTTTTCCAAGTATTCATCAAATTTAATTTTCTTTTCATCTTCAAATTTTTGATATTCTTCTTTATCCCAACAACTATCACTAAAATCTAAACCATTGCAAGGGTGACAACCAATATACTTTCCTTCTGGATATTTATCTTTATTAATTTGTTCAATACCTATATAATCTTTACATAAATCACAAGCATCTCCAACTTCATCACCATCAGTATCATCTTGATTAGGATTGTCTGTAAAAGGACAATTATCATCATCATTTAAGACTTCATCATTGTCCCAATCTAAATCTTCTTTAACTATTGTAGTTTCATAGTCATTAAACTCAATCTCTTTATTATCTCCACCAGAAATAGAATATATCTTTTCAATAATAATCTCATTATTCTCATCTAAATAATCACTTGGAACTTCTCCAATTTCCCAATCATATTTACTTGTGCTTTCAACATAACAATATTTTTTATTATTATAATTTGTATAACCATAATCAAAATCACATTTTATTCCAACTGAAATATGTCCAGGTAAATTAAATAAGACAACATCATAACCTGCTCTCTTAAATAAACTTGCCATAAGAATAGATGTATCTTCACAATCACCAGTTTCTTCAATTAATGTTTCAATAGGATATTTTGGATAATCATTATGTCCAAGAGTATGGTCATAAACATAATTCAAGTCGTGAATAAAATATCTTATTTCATCGATTATATTTGAATTTTTCTTTTCTGAAAGATTTAATAATTGTTTGTAAATAGTATCAATATATTTTTCATTATGTTGGACATAAGTTTCACCAAACATATCACTTGAATAAGGAATTCTTTTTTTGTTCTTATAATAATCAAAGTAATCAGAGTGGACTATTACACTAATATCTCTTACATTAATATTTAAATTTCTTCCCCCACCTGTTGGATTTGTATCTTCTCCATCAGGAATTCCATCGTTATCACTATCTTTTTTATTTGGATTTGTTCCAAGTTTTTGTTCTTCTCTTAATGTTAGTCCATCATCATCAGTATCAGAATTTAATCTATCATCTTCATTTTTATATTGGGTTTGCTGTTGTTCTATTTCAAATTGTTTTTCTTGGTCTGCTTGTTCTTTTTGTCTTTCAAGTTCTTCTTGATGGACTTGGGATTGAAGTTCTTCTGCTTTTATTCTATTTGTTTCTTCAATTAATTTTTGTTGTTCTAAAAATTCTTTTTCTTGTTGTTCAGCTTGTTTTTGTAATTCTACTTGGTGTAATTGTTCTCTATAATCTTTTTTCATTGATGAGATATATGTAATTCCAAATATTAAAAGAATTATTATTATAATGATTGCTGGTAATTCATATTTTAAAAAATTATTTTGTTTAGGTTTTTCTTCTATATCTTGGTGAAATTGATAATGACAATATGGACAAAAGTTAGCATCATCTCCTACCTGTTTCCCACAACTATTACAAAACTTACTCATTTTTAATTCCAAAATAAACTTATACCTAATATCCAATTAACTTTTTTAGAAATCTCAACATCTCTATACTTTGTAACTGGTCTTTGTTTTGTTACATCTTTGTATGCTGTAACTGACCTTTCCTTTTCAACATTTCTATATCTTGTTGTTTCTTCACAAGTTTCAATTTCATTTGGAGTTACTATACAATCTGCAACATAACCACTACTTACATCTAATGGAAATTGATAAGAAACCTCTCCAACTGATGTGCTGGATTTAGGAGATAATGTTATTTCTCCATATCTTTGTAGAGTGTCTTCAATTGCATCATCTTGATTTCTTGCTTCAATAATATAATCATATGTAACCTCATATTCTTCAAGATTTGTTATCATACAACCTATTTCAACCCATTCTGATTGTGAAGTATGTAATTTTTGCCACATACTATTAAAATCAATTTCATTAGAATAAATAATATTACAATCATTACTAATGTATGGTTCTCTTTCAGTATATGTTTCTTCTTTTAGATAAGGTTCTTGAATAATGTAACTTTCATATGATGTATAACTTTCTTGTTTTGTTTCATAAACTGTTTTAGTAGGAACTAATAAGATTATTAAAACACAAATTACAATAACACCATAAGCAACATAATTAATTGTTTTACTTTTAGATTTGTTATCTTTCTCTTTTATTTCAACCTTTTCTTCTTTGGTTTGAACTTCATCTTTATCATAATCCTTGATTAAAGTTCCACATTTAGAACAATATTTACTATCATCAGGATTTTCTTGACCACATTTATTACAATAAATTACCATATATAAATACTTTTCAATTTATTTGTTTAAATACTTTACGACAACATTATAACGACTTTCCTTATATTGTTGTTATGTTGTTATAATGTTATGGACTATTCAGATTATAGTTTTGTTCTACAAGGAAGTCGTAGAAAAAGTATTGTTTTAGCATTAAATGACAAAACAAAAACTATTACAGAACTAAAAAATGAATTAAAATTAAATCTTGCTAATGTTAGTAATACATTAAAAAAATTACAAGAAAAAGGTTTAGTAGAGTGTAAAAATCCTGATGATTATCATTTAAAATTTTATGAATTAACTAAAAAAGGTAAAGAAATTCACAAAATGTTGTCACAAAATTGACAAAAAATAGAATTTTATTATAGTTTAGTTTATTAAATCATAGTTTAATTTTATAAATTAAAATTTTTAAAACAATCGTTTTTTATAATTATATGATATTTGGTGCTTATGAAGTAATTGAAGAACATAAAAAAAGAGTTGAAGTTATTAATGCTTTGAAAGAAATTGAAAAGAAATTAAATATTTCTTTCTATGAAGTTAATTATATTATGATAGATTTAGATGTTTGTGATGAACTTGGGGAAAAAGAATTGAATAAATATATTTCTCAATAATCTTCTGGTAACATTATTGTAAATTTACTTAATTCGTTTTGACAAATAAAAACTTTAACTTTCTCACCATTTGGATTTTCAACATATCCTGAAAAGAAATGGTCAAAATCTTTAAAGTTATTACTTTTTTTCTTAACAATTAGAAAACATTGTGATAGTAATTCACTAACATTAACTAAATTTATTTCATCATCAATAATATATTGATGTTTTTCAAGTAAGTTTGTTGTAATAAAACTAAACAAACCATCTTGCCATTTATCATTTAATTTTCTTATGTCTAAAAAGATGCCATCATTTTCTGCATCTTGACTTGAATATGTGTATATTGGTTTTTCTAATACCATAGTGGCAGAAGGCAAGACATAATAGTTTATAAATTCTGCTGAAATGTAATTTTATAATAAGTTTTATAAATTTAGAGATTAATTAATTATTATGGACCCAGAAAAAACATTGAATGACTTTTCAAAAATAAATGAAATATTTGATAAAAAATTGAAAAAAGAGTTGAAAGAGTTAAAAGATAACTCTATTGATAGAAAATATGATGAAAAACTAACAAAATCAGTTGAATAGTATAATTATTTAAAATATTTAAATGCTTCTACACCCCATCTTAATATAAAATCTACTTTATTTAAACTAATAAAACCTTTATTCTCAAAATATAATTTATCAAATTCTTTTTTTTGATTATATGTTATTTGTATGTGTTCATCACAAAAAGTAGATATTTCATTTGTTATTTGAATTAAGTTATTTTCTTCATTTTTATAATCATCTGTTAATAATATATTGCCAATTCTTTTAATCCTTCTATTATTATTTTTAATTTCATTTTGAATTTTTATAATTCCATCTTTAAAATTTAAAATACCTTTGCCAGTTCCATTAAATAATTGTCTAAATAAATCTAATTCTTGTTTAGATATTTTTCTATCCTCAAATAAGTATTCTTTCATAAAACTACTTTGTTGAAATCTTAAAGAACTTGATAATAAAGAATATAACTCTTCCAATATGAAATTTAAATAAATCATTTTATAGTAAAAATGTAATACTTCTTTAACTGGATATTCTTTATCATATTTTAATCTTCCATTACGAATATTAGTAAGATAGAAATCAATATCAATCTTTTTAATAATAAAAGATAAAATATTTTTGAATATAGTAATTAAATTATCTCCATCAAATAAATTATCTGGAATTTCATAAGAATAAATTTCAGAAAAATATTTTTTTAATCTATTTCTATCAATAGGTATTTTCTTAATTTGTTTAGAAAGTGAAGGAAATGTTTCATCTAAATATTTTTTAAATTCTTTATCATCAATTATTTCCTTTTCCTTTATAGTATCAATAAGTTTTTGTTTATCTTCATTTGAATTAATTACAACAAGTTTATTGTTATGTTGTGAAACTACTAATTGATTTTTGGTATTTTCTTTATCTAAATACAATTCATAACTTTCAATGTAGTAGTAATTATTAACCATAATAAGATTATATTTTTAGAATTTAATAAATCTTTTCATTAATTTAAGGTGTTAGAACATTTATTTCTTTAAAAAATTCAATAATATCAATCTCATCTCCTTCTTTTAAATTGTATTTATCAACAATTGATTTATCTATTGTGAATTCACAATAGTGTTTTCCATCTTGGTTCCATAATAATAGATTTTCCATAATTGGTTTAGAATTTAGTTTTTTAAATAGATTGTTATTAAAATTTATCCCAAATATTCAAAACTCGTTAAACTTTATTTGATATGTGTAAGTAAAAGACAAATTTGTGTTGGGATTATGACATTTTTTTAACACAATTTTCACAAAAAATATATAAAGAAACAATATAATAATTTAGTTATGAACTCAAAAGATAAAGATATAATTAATACAATTGAATATCTAACTCTAATATTAGCAAGTATAAATGCTGTTTATATGACAAATTGGAACTCTTGGGGATTGTTAATTATAATAGCATTAGGAATTTGGTATAAAAAACGATTAATTAATAAATAAACTTCTTGGAAGATATTGTATGAATGTAATTTTAACGAAATCTAAATATAAACTTGGTCTTACTTGTCCTCTTTCTTTGTGGACACAAATATATGAACCTGAAAAACTTAATGGTTTAAATAACCAAGCATTACATAGAATTGATGAAGGACATATTGTAGGAGAATATGCAAAACAACTTTTTTCGAATGGAATTGAAATCAAAGGAATTAAATTCAAACCAGTTATTGAAGAAACAAATAAAGTATTGTCAAATAGAGTTCCAATCTTTGAAGCTGGTTTTATGTTTAATAATTGTTTTACAAGACCAGACATTTTAGTTCCTATTGGTAAAGATAGTTGGGAAGTGATTGAAGTTAAAGCAAGTTCATCAATAAAACCTGAACATATTGAAGACTTGGCATTTCAAAAATATATCTATGAAAATTGTGGATTAAAGATTAAGAGTTATAATATTCTTCATTTAAATAATCAATATGTAAGAAATGGAAATATTGATATTAATGAGTTATTTGTTAAAGTAGATGTTAGTGAAGGTGTAAAAGAAGTATATGATGGTATTGATAGAAAAATTAAAGGTTTACTTGATTTAATTAATTATAATGTATATAATAAAGCAAGATTTGGAGAATATTGTGATAATCCAAAAGATTGTCCTAATCCAAGTTTGTGTTGGAATTTTCTTCCAGAGAACAATGTATTTGATTTAACAAGAGGTAAAACAAAAGCAATGACTTTATTTGATGAACTTGATGTAATGGAGATAAAAGATATTCCATTAAGATTTAAGTTAAGTGAAAAACAATCAGTCCAATATACTTGTGCTAAAAACAATTGTTTACATATTGAAAAGAATATGATTAAAGATTTCTTGGGAAATTTGGAATATCCTTTATATTTTTTAGACTATGAAACTTATAATTGTGCTATACCTATGTATGATGGATTTAAACCTTATCAAAGAGTTCCTTTCCAATTTTCATTACATATTCAAAGAGAACCTAATGGAGAATTAGAACATATTGAATTTTTGGCAGAAGGAAACAAAGACCCAAGACCTGAATTTATTAAAAAACTTAAAGAAAATATTGATGATGTTGGTTCAATTGTAGTTTATAATCAAGGTTTTGAAAAGAGTGTAACAAAAGAAGTTGGAGAGTTTTTGCCTGAATATAAGGATTGGATTAAATCAATCTTGCCAAGATTTGTAGACCTTTGGGATATTTTTAGAAACTTTTGGTATTATAACAATGCTCAATGTGGTTCAACATCAATTAAGTATGTCTTACCTACATTAGTTCCTAATATGAGTTATACTGAATTGGAAATTGGTAATGGTGGAGATGCGAGTTTAGAATATTTTTATTCAATATTTAAATATATTGATGATGAACAAATTGAAAATATAAGAAATCATTTATTGTCGTATTGTCAAATGGATACACTTGCAATGGTAAAATTAGTTGAAGAATTGGAAAAATTAGTTATTTAATTTAAAAGTTTTAGAAATTCTTCAATTAATAATTTAGTTCTTTCTTCTTTAAATTCTTCGAAATTTTTTAGTTTCCATAATTTTTTATCTTTTGGAATTAAATGCATTTCTAAATATTCATCATCTTTATCATCAAACCAAACTTCAGGAAGTTTATCAGTTTTACCTGATGCTCCATTTTCTTTTTGAGTTAATAACATACAATTTGCAATTTCATCTCTTTCACCAACATTATATCTCATAATGTGTCTGCCAGTTTTTTCATTTAATTCTTTAATTTCTTTTAATTTTGATTGAGGAAAAATATGGTCAATTTGTAATTCATTTCCTTTAAATGATGGTTTGAAATTGAATTTATGTTGAGAATACCATAAATTAAATAATAAATACAAATCTTTATATCCATAATAAGTATTCTTAATCAAATCTTTTGTTATATTTATATTCCTACCTGAATTAATGATGATTTCATTAATATCATCAATAATAAAGGTTTTATTTTCATTAATTTTCTTAATAATCTTATCTATTAATCCATCAGGACTTCCACTAAATGCACCAGTTACTAATACTTTAAGTAACCATAAATCAAGATTTTTTATTCTTTTATCCCATTCATTTCTATATTTAAACCTGAAATATATTAATGGTATTAATGGCAAATAACTTGGCATTGCTTTATCTGTTCTAACATAAGTTTCAGTAACTAAAAAATCTTTAACATCTTTTATTGCATTACTAATGCCTTCCCATTGTTCTTCAATTTTTTTAAGATTTTCTTTATTTCTAAATTTTTTTACATCATATTTAGCCCCTGTATCTAATAATGTTAAACAAGTTTTAAGAATAAAATCTCTTGAAAATTTAAACCCATCTGAATTTAATTCTTCTTGTAATAATTCAATATTTTCTTCTGCTTCTGACCAATTAGCAGTTAATAAGGAAAATAATAAATCAGATTTTTCTAATTTAGTTCCACCTGAATTTGCTCTAATAAATACTTCCACGATATCATTTTCATCGTAAATACTATTATCTTCAACACTATCTAATTTTTGAAAGGGAATAATTTCATCTGTTTTAAATAACTTAATAATTCTTGCAATATTGTTTCTTATAATTTTTTTTTCATCTTTTTCCAATTTTTTATTCTTAAAATTGTCAATTATATCTTCTGCAATATCGTCATATTGTTTACTTGAATTGATTATATCTTTGAATTTAATCCAATTTCCACTTATTTTTTTATTTTTTTTATCAAAAAATTTGAATTCATATTTTAATTCATCTACATCATTGGAAACCCCACTTAATATATTAAAATATAATTCTTTGTTTTCATAACTTCCTTTTAAAGCAATATATAAACTTTGTAATCTTTGTTGTCCATCTAAAACTAAATTTTTGATTTTATTATTATTTTCAATATATAAATCAGTAATTTTTATTTTAGAATTATAAGAAGCAATAAACTTTCTTGTATCAATTTCTGATTTAGTTTTCCAAATTAATAGGGAACTAATTGGATACTCTCTCATAATTGAATCAAATAAAGTTTCAATTTGTTTTTCACTCCAAACAAATTTTCTTTGTATCTTTGGTAACCAAAGACCACCCTCTTCTTCTTCATTATTAATAAATCTAATAAGTTTACTTATTGTTTCAGTTTGATTTCTCATAACTTAATTAAAATTTTAATTGTTTATAAGAATTATGATTTAATTTACTTTAAATCATTATAATTTTTAAACTGATTAAATGTATTAATTGTTTGTTCATACATTTTATCAACTGTTTTATCTTCTAACCATAATCCTTCAAATTTATTTGGCTCAATTAAATTAACTTCTTTCAATGCTTGAATTTTATCTTTTGACCTTGTAGTTTCTTGTAAATGACCACCTTTTACTTCAACAACATATATTTTATTAGAATTTCTTAATTTTATGAAAAAATCTGGATAGAATCTTTTTCCTAAACCATAATCCATATAATATTGATTTTTAGCATTAATCCAAAAGTCAATTTCTTCAATATTATCAAGTATAGTTGCCACCTTTAATTCGTGAGAACTTTCAAAATTATTATACAAATAATATGATTTATTATAATTTGTAATATAATAATCCTTTATTTTACTTTTTTGTGCTCCAAATGAACTTAACCATCTACTTATAGAAGTTTGTTTATCTATAATTCTTGGATTTTCTTCATCTATTATTACTTTAAATTTATATTTGTGGAAAATCTCAAATATAGATTCATATTTATTTATTACACATTTAGATTGATAATAAGTATCAACTCTTCTAATTATGTATCTTGATAAAGTATTTATAAATTTCTTTACTGCATCATTTCTTGCATTATACCCATCTTTTTCTTTATAATAAAAACTATGTTCTTCAATTTTTAGAATTATTTCTCTTAATCTCTCATTAATTTCTATTGTTGAAGGTAAAACATTTTGACCTGATATTATATTTTTAATAATTTTACTTCTTTCAGGTTCAGTTAAATAAAATGTTGCCATTTTATAATTTGAATCAGACTTTTCTTTTGTTTCATCTCCTTCTTGAAAACTTCTTTCTTCTTGTTCAATTTGTTCATTTAATAATATTTCAAAACCATCACTATATGAAGAATTTGAAACCTCATCATAAAAATTTTCAATTCTTAAATTTTCATAACTAATTCTATTTAAAAAATCATCAATATTATTTATTTCTAACTCATTATTTATTATAATTTTTGGAACTTTTACATCTTTATTCTTACTAATGTCTTCTATTGATAAAGTCATATCATTTAAAATTTCTTTTTCTTCATTATCTCCTGAAAAATTTCCAACACTCAAACCTAAATCTTGTCTTACTTCATCAATAAACTTTTTAAAATTACTACCTTTCTCACAAATCATATGTAATAATTCCTTTTGTTGCAACATTAAATTTTCATTGTTATCAAATTCTCTTTTCTCTTTATATAATCTCAATCCTCTTCCAGTTAATTGTTTAATATAAGTTTTGATACTCCCAGGAGTATTACTTAAAATTAAAATCGTATAAACATTATCAATATTCCAACCTTCTGTTGCAATATCATATTGTATAACGACCTCTTGGTCATTATTTTCTATATCATTAAATTTAGAAGCAACTTCAACTTGGTCCCTATTTCCACTATGTATTGTAAAAGTTTTATCAATAAGTTCTTCAATACCTAAAATTATTTCTTCAATAGTTAATTCTTCACTAATTAATTTATTTATTTCGAATTCTTTATCTTTAATCATATGTTGATAAGTTGTTTTAATTAAATCTTCATTGTAAGACACTTCTTTTAAATAATTATATATATTTTCAAGATGCTCAATCCTTCTTCCTCTAATTAATAAAACTGGTTTAATAGTATCCTTTAATGCTTTCTTTTTCAATAAATGAACAATTAATGCTCTAACTAATTTAGTTTCATCTTGTTCAATTATTTCAACTTTGTCATCTAATTTATTTCCATTATCATCATATTCTGTCAATCCTTGTTGAAATTTACTATCAATACCTAAAGCTCTAACTTTTTTCCCAAAACCTTCATTAATATAATCTTCGATAGAATATTTGAATACTATTTTTTGATTTCTTCTCTCTTTCTCATCAGATAAAGCAGTTGCTGTATACTCAATTACAAGTTTTGGTTGTAGGTCAACGATTATATCTCCTGACGACTTATTTGTATTTCCAACTTTAAAATTTTGATAGTGATGGGATTCATCTGTTAATATTGCTAAATCTATTAATTGTAAATATTCTCTAAATGAAACTACTTCGTTTGTTTTAGGGTGTTTCCAATAACCTGCTTCCCAAGGTTTATCAATGTTCATTATAGAACTATTTTTCTCAAAGAATTTACTAATATTAAATACAAATATATTAAAATCAGCATCTTCTTCATAATTAGAACTTTTATCTTGATAATTATCTCCTGTTACTAAATTAAATTTAAAGGGCAAGTTATTAGAAAAAATACAATGAATATCATTTAAATCAAAATTTTTAATTGTTTTTTCATATATTGTTCTATTAGGAGTTATAATTAAAAAGTTTTTGATTTTATTATATTTATTTAGATATAATATATTTGAACCAAGTAAAATTGTTTTTCCACTTCCTGTTGCCATTTCAAAACCATAAAAGGGAATATTGTCATATTTTTCATCATATAATTTATATTTGAAAGTATAATCTTTTGAGATTTTATTAAAAAAATGAAATACATTAAGTGCTTTTTTTTGATATTCTCTAAATGAATATTTTGAATTAATACCTTCTTGTAAATCTTTTATTAATTCTTCATCAATATTTTCCAATGCTTTTTTATACTGCTCATCTTTAATTAACTCTTTGTAATATTCCATTTTTATAATTTATATTTCCTCAATATTGATTCAGGTATTTTTTTAATTACAATTGAATCATCTAAATCATTTGATTTAATTGCTATACCATTATTTGTATAGATAACTAACTTTTCTCTTTTATTTTTTATTTTTGAAATAAATTCTTCGATTTGGTTTTTATTTAATATGTTTAATTTTTTAGATACAATACATAAAGCAGTTGCTTTTTCATTATGTCCATAATAAGTATTTTCGTTTATTTTATTATCAAAGGAAAAATCAAATGTAAAAAACAATGCTTTTGCTATTTCTTCATAAGTTAAATCCCAATTCATATCATTATCTTTAATTAATGATTCTCCAAGTTGATAATACCTAAAACCAAACCCATTCTTTTTATTTAAAATATACCTATTCAATCTTTCTTTGGTAATTTCTTCTGCAATTTTAGACTGTAATTCAATTAATATAAATTTTCTATGTATTTTTGTGATTTCATTCATTTCGAATATACTCTGACCTGTTGAACCTGAACCTGCAAAAGAATCTAATATTAAATCTCCCTCATTAGTTGCAATATTTAAAATAAATTTTATTAATTTTATTGGTTTAGGATAATCAAAGGGATTTTCTTTTTCTGGGAAAATATTTTTAATTTCATTTCTTGCTTGTGTATTTAATGCTACATTATCCCAAATAGTTTCATATTTTTCTTTCTTCATTACTCCCTCTTCTTTATATGGTCTTTCTTTTAAATAAACTTTCCAATGTCCTTTTATTTTTACAAATTCAATATCATTGTTATCTTTTAATTCATAAAATTTATTTTTACCAACACACCACCTTCCTTCTTTTTTATCTTTTGGACGAATAGGAATAATAATTGAATCATCTGGAGCATTAATCTCATAAAACATTGTTGGTCTGTCAACTCTTAAATCTGCTGAACCTGATTTTCTTAAATCTCTTCTTTTATAAATTCCTTTTTCATCTTCACAATTATATTTTTTTTTAAGTTCATTAATATTTTTTTCTTTATCATTAAAAACTACATTAATTCTATTTTTTGCATAAACCAACACATATTCGTGATTTGTAGATAGTAAAGCATTAGTATACCCACCACCACTTCTTTTTTTCCATACAATATTAGCAATAAAATTTTCAGGACCAAAAATCTCATCACATAAAAGCCTCAACCTATGATTTTCATTATCATCAATTGAAATAAATATAACTCCATCATTTCTCATTAATTTTTTAATTAACAATAACCTATCTCTCATCATTGTTAACCATTCAGAATGTTTTAAATTATCATCGTATATAAAATCATCATTACCTGTATTATATGGTGGGTCTATGTAAACACATTTTACTTTATTTTTTTCAGGTCTATTTTTGAATTCTTCTACAAGAGTTCTTAATCCTAATAAGTTATCTCCTTTTATTAAAGCATTATCTAATGGTTCCTTTAAATTTGAAGTATCTCCAAAGTCCTCTATATGTTTTAATATTCTTGGTTCTGAAACTCTAATATCATTTTTATCAACCCATATTGGCTCTCCAGGATTACCATTTTCATCATATTCGTAATAGACAGATTGATGTTTATTTATCCAATTTAATTCTAACCCTCCCTTATATTTTATTTTTTTTTCAACCATTTTTATAACATAGGAATCTATAATCGCAATAATTACAGAATTTTGAGTTTAAATTCCTTTCAAATTTGTTCTTAATTATACTTTCTTTGATATTATTTAATAACTTTTTTGTTTTATCTAATTCTTTTTGGCTATTATCAAATGGAGTTTTCATATTATCTTTAAATGTATAAGCAATTAAGTTATCAATATTATATTGATTTTGTAAAGCAATATTATACATCTTTAATTGTTCTTTAACAAATGTATCATCAATATTTTCTACATTTCTTGCTTTAAAATCCCATAATTCGATTTTATCATCTTTATTTTTTATCATTAAATCTAACCTACCTTTAATTACAATATTTGAATCAATATATGAAAATGGTTTTTCAATTTCAACTATTTCCTTTATATCATCTTTTACATTACGATAATAATTAACAAGTTCTTCAATTAAATGTTCTCTTAACTTTTCATCTTTTGATGAATTATTGGACACAGGCATCCAACAAGAAATAACTATCTCTCTTACTCTTTGTCTTAATTTTCTTTCAACTATTTGATTATTTTTTATATCAATATGAAATTTATGAAGAACATTATGAACAACAATCCCATAATTTTGAAAATATGTAGGTTTAGTTTGAAATCCATATTCATAATTTAATTTAAATCTAAATGGACAAGATAAATAGTTATTAACTGCTGAATAAGTCATTTGTTTAATTTTATCAGGTTCATCAGCTGTTTTTTCTAATTTCTTATTAAAACTTTCAATACTTTGTAAATTATTAATTCCAATATCATTTGTTAAAAATGTTGATGGAGAGACTTGTGTTCCATCTGTTGTTGCAAATACTAATAAATCTTGAGCTCTTGTCATTGCCACATAAAATAATCTTTTTTTTTCTTCTTCTTCACTTGGTTCCTTCTTTAACATCATAAGTTTATTTGGTATTTCAAAAAATTCCCCAAATTTAGGTCTTTTTTTGTTATATCTCTCAAAAGTAACTGTCCCCATAATTACTACTGGAAATTGTAATCCTTTTGATTGATGAATTGTCATAATTTTTACAGATTTTCCATCGTTGTTAGAAGCAGAATCTCTCTTCTTTTCTTCAGGTAAATAAGTTAAATAATAAATGAAATTTTTGAAATTATTTCCAACATTGTTTTCATATTTATTTATAATTAAACTCAATTCTCCCAAATTTGAAATCATAATCTCATTCATTAAATCTTCTGTATTCTCAAAAAGTCTATTCAAGTAACCAGTTGTTCTTAATACATCATAAAATAAATCAGTTAAAGAGTATTTATCTTTTCCTTTATCTTTTTTGATAACCATTTCTTTGGTCTTTTTTAATGTCATTAATTTTCTAATATCTTCCTTATCAATATTTAAATCTTTTAATTTATCTAATATGAATAATTCATCAAGATTTTCAGAGGTAATATTTTGTCTAATAATTTCAATTGATTTTTCATTAAGATTTAATACATTATTAAATAATAATTCATAACCCAAATAATCCCATTTTTCAATTATCTTCTCATTTGGAGTAAAGTCTTTCAAATAAGCCATCAAATATATAATGGTTTTAAGTTCATTTTCATTTAACAAACTTCCATCACCTTTTATTTCAAATGGAATCTCAAATTTATTAAACATTTCAACATATTCTTTTGAGTGATATCTTACACTTTTGAACAGGACAGCAACATCTCCAAAATGTTGTATTTTATTATTTTCTTTTAAATTTAAAATAAATTTTACTACTTTCTCTGCTTCATCTTCAAAAGATACTCCTTTTATGATTAATGGTTTATTAAATGAATCTCTATTAGAACCTATTTTTTTTTCATAAGTTCTATTTTCTTTAATAAAATTATTACTCAAATCAATAATATCTTTTGTAGAACGATAATTAGTTTCTAAATTAATTTCTTTACTATTACTAAAATCATTATGAAAATTTCTAAAGTTTTCAACAGTTGCATTTCTAAAAGAATAAATTGATTGGTCCTCATCACCAACACAAGTAATATTATTTTCAGGATTAACAAGAAGTTTTAAGATTTCATTTTGTATAGGATTAGTATCTTGGTATTCGTCAATTAAATAATAATCAAATGATTTTTTTATTTCACTTAATATTTCAGAATTATCTTCAATCATATTTAAAAATTCTTTTTGAAGGTTTGCAAAATCCATTAATTGTAAATCTTTCAAATGACCTATATATTTATCATATGCTTCTGCAATCTTTAATCGTTTTTCTTTATCATCATTATTAGGTTCTTCTTGAACATATTCTATCAATTCATAAGAATCAATTGCATTTTCAGTTATTTTATTAAAAATATTTATTAAATCAGTAACTTGAACAGGTTTAATTATATCTTTTAGACCATATCTATAACCATAATTAGCAAAATTTGAAATTAAAGCATATTGCTCTTCTTCATCTAAAACTCTAAATGAGGTTCCAAAACCATTATCATTAGAATATGTTTCAAGCATTGTTTGACAAAATGAATGAAAAGTTCCTATTTGCATATTTTCAACAGAATCTCCTAATTCTTTTCTTAATCTATGTTTTAACTCATCTGATGCCTTTACTGTAAAAGTTGAAACAAATATTTTTTCAGGTTTATATCTTTTTTCTTTAACTAAATAAATAATTTTTTCAACTATTACTCTTGTTTTTCCTGCTCCTGGACCTGCAACAATCAAAGTTGGTTGAGAAATAGATTGAATTGCATCTAATTGTTGCTTATTTAATTCCATAATAATTATTCTATAAATCCTTTTTATATACTTTGTTATTTATTTATAACAACTGATGGCATAAAAGTGTCAAAAATTATCCCTAAATAGTTATTTCTATCAAGTTGTTGCACAAACTTTATATATAAATAAATTTGCAAATATTTATAATGTTAAATAATAGTGAGTTTTATCTTTATGAATTAAAATTTAAAAATCTTTTATTTGAATTAGATGGACAATCATTTGAAGATTTTTTTGTAAAAATTTTATTAAAGTTTGATTCTGATTTTCAAGCTGTTAAAGCATATGGGAACATTGGAGATAGGAAAAATGATGGTTTCAACAAAACCAAAGGACATTATTATCAAGTATATGCTCCTAAATCATTAATAAATGCACTCTCTAATGCAAAAAAAAAGTTAAAAGATGATTTTAAGGGATTATTCAAATTTTGGGATAAAAGTTGTGAAATAAAACATTTCTCATTTGTTATTAATGATAAGTTTGAAGGAGTTCCTGAACCAATCCACAAATGTTTGTTAGAATTAGAGAAAGAACATAATAAAATAAACTTTGAAATTTTTAATTCTGAAAAAATTCAAAAAGTATTTTTTTCATTAGGAAAACAAGATATTATATCATTAGTTGGTTTTATTCCTAATCAAGAAGATTTATATGATGATATAAGTATGTCTGCATTAATTGATGTTATTAATTATTTACTTAAACAACCAGTTGAAACTTCTTTTATAGGAAAAGCAATTGCACCAGATTTTAAAGAAAAAATTACCTTTAACAATCTTAATCCTAATATTGATGCATTATTATCAACTGCTAATTTACAAGTAGGGAATATAGAAACATATTTTGAATCTAACTCAAATAATAGAAGTATTTTACAAAAGAAATTTAAAAAATTATATGATAATGCAAAAAAGAAATTTAAAGATGAAAATCAGATATTTTTTGATATACTAAACAAATCTATTCCAGATAATAATCAAGCAATGTTAAATGCTACATTAGTATTAATGTCCTATTATTTTGAAACTTGTGATATATTTGAAACACCAATTAAAAATAAAAAATGATTTTTCCAGAAAAACATATAAAAAATTCTGAATCCTTAATAGGTATTGGTTCAATAATAATTGAAAGATTAAAAAAGAAATCAAAAAATGTTGATGAACTTTGGATTGATGTTGAAAAAATGAAAGGAAAAAAATATTCTTCAACATTGAGTTTTGACACATTTATATTAAGCATTGATTTTTTATATACTATTAATGTTCTTAAATTAAATAAAAAAGGTGAATTAGAAGTTGAAATTAATTAAATTAGATGCAAACAAAGAATCATTTAGAACAATTGAGTTTAATGAGAAAGGTTTATCTATAATTTTAGCGAAAAAAAAAGATACAGATAAAAAAGGTGGAAAGGGAACATATAATGGAACTGGAAAATCCTTAACAATTGCTTTAATTCATTTTTGTTTAGGTTCTAATGAAATACCTGATATTAAGAAAAAATTAAATGATTGGGAGTTTTATTTGACAGTTGAGATTAATAATGAAATATATTTAATTAAAAGACAAGCAAATAATCAAAAGAAAATCTATATCAATGACAAAGAATACTCCTTAACAAAATTTAGAGAGTATATGGGACAAAAAGTTTTTGATATAACTTCTAATATTCCATATTTAACTTTTAGAAATTTAATTAGTAGATTTATTAGACCTACAAAAGAAAGTTACAACTCTTATGATTTCTATGTAAAAAATGAAGATAAGAATCCTCACTCGCCTATAATTAATACTGGTTATTTACTTGGATTAAACATTTCCTTAATAAATAGCAAATTTCAATTAAAAGGAGAATTGGACAAAATAAAAACTAATCTAAATAATTTAGAAAATGATGAGATATTAAAAAAACATTTTCAACAAGATAATTCATTAAATTTTAGTATATATGATATTAAAGAAAGAATTAATAAATTAGAAAAAGAAAAAAAAGATTTTAAAATTGCTGAAAATTATAATGAAATTGAAAAAACAACAAAACAAATAGGAATTCAAATACATATTATCAACAATAAAATTTCTTTATTAGAAAATGCATTGAAAAACATTGCAAAGAGTAAAGAGTTAAAGGTTGATATTAATCTAAAAAAAATCAAAAAAGTTTACGAAGAAGCAAATGTTCATTTTGGAGAAATAATTACAAAAAAATTAGATGAGATTAATTTATTTCATAACAAAATAATTGAGAATAGAAAATATAGATTAAATATAGAAGAAGAAAAATTAACAAAAGAATTAATGAACTTAAATAAACAAATGATTACACTTCAACAAGATTATAATGAAAAATCATTATTCCTAAAAAAATATGGTGCTTTTGAAAAATTAGAAGTAATTAATAATAATTTATATTCATTAAAGAAACAATATGATAAATTGGTAGAATATAAAGAGTTGAAAGAAGAATATGAAGATAAAATAAATGAAATAAAATTAGAATTTAAAAATCAAGATATTGAAGCAAATAAGAGTTTAAAAAATAAAAAAAGTATATTAGAAAGGAATTTACAATTATTCAGGTCATTTTCAAGAGAATTTTATGAAGATAAAGCAGGTGGGATTGAGATTATACCAAATGAAAATATTAATACTTTAAGATATGAAATAAAAGCAAGTTTAGATGATGATAGTTCTGGTGGAGTTAATTCAGTAAAAATATTCTCATTTGATTTTACATTACTTAAAGCGAGAAATAATCATAATATAAATTTTCTTTTTCACGATAGTAAATTATTTAGTGAAATAGACCCAAGACAAAGAGCAATTCTTTTCAGACTTGCTTATGAAAATACTATTAATGATAACTTACAATATATTGCTTCATTAAATCAAGACCAATACGATACTATTATGCAAGAATATAACGAAGAAGAACAAAAAAGAATTTTTGGAGAAAATAATGAGAATATTGTGTTATATTTAAGTGATGAGAAAGAAGAAGGTAAATTGTTAGGAGTTCAAGTTAATTTAAAATATGATAAAGATTAAATTAATTATTTAAATCATAACTTTGTTTAATTAAAGACAATACAACTGGCAAATCTTCTGCATTAGATAATTGAACTTCATAATCTCCATTCCCCCAATGACCAATATTTGAAACATCTCTTACTAATTCAGATGAACTCTTTAATTGTCCTTTTTTTAAATTAAGATGTATCTTAATTTTACTCTTTTTTAATACTACATCAACAAAATTAGAATTAGATTTAAATGCTAAATACATTTTTTTAGGTTCAAGTTCGATTTTATTATCAATAGTATATATTTGATTTTTCAATTCTTCATATAATGACTTGATTTTTTCAGGCATATTTTGTAAGTGGTCTTCTTCTGAATATACTTTAACTTCTTTATCTACAATGTTTGTAGCAATATCTTTTGATACTTTTTTAATACTTTCACTTGTTTCAGAAGTCTTAATTTTACTCATTTGAATTAAATTATTATCATATCTTGAAATTTCCCATAATTCAAAAGGTAGGTCTTTAAAATTGATTGCTTGAAGTTGATATTTTGAGAAAGAAGGAGATACAAACATAACTCTTGATTGTGACCAATCTATATCTGTTTTTTTTAAATTAGAATTAGTTTGTTCATTATATTCTAAAATAAAATCTGCTTTGTTATTTAACATTAAAGATAGGTAGGCATACCCTTGGTCAATAACACTAAAATTTTGTTTATTTTTATATTCAATTATTACAAAAGAATTATTTTCTTTGTTAAATGCAAGTGTATCTATTCTTAAATTATCCAATAAGAATTCGTGTCTTACAAATTCAAGACCAAATATTGTATCTAAATTCTTACCAACAAGGTTTTGCATTTCTTCTTCTAAATTAAAACCAATTTCTTTAACTTTCTTTAAACTACCATTAGTATCTTTAAAAATAACCATCTAAAAATATAATTATATTAGTTATTTATATATATTGTTGTTCAAATAAAATAAAATAATCAAAATAACTAACAATCCAATACCAATATAAGCATTTCTCCTTATTTCCTTCTTACTTAGCTTGTTGGAACTCATTTTCATCTTCAAGTGCTTTTTCTATACCTATGTTCATACTAACACATTCTCCAATTAAATTGGTTAAAAATAATTTAAAAAAGTGATACTCGCACTCTTCTTTTATTTCATTACAATTCTTTGAGATGTATTTTCCAATCAATGATGTTGAGATGATAATTGGTTTTGCATCTTTAACTCTCAATATCAAACTCCCATCTTCAACAACTTCTTTTGATGTCTTATAAGTTTTAAATAAATCTTCTACAAAATTTTCATTTTGTGTTAATTCTTTGTAGATTAAATCTCTACTTTCTTCTTCTAATGTTCTTTCTCCCATTTTTTATTCTATTGACAATGTTTTTTGTTCTTCTACTAATGTATAAATGAAATGTCTAAATACTTGATATTCATTTTTGTATCCCTCAAAATTATTTTTAATATAATCATAAATGATTGTATTTTCTATAACTATTGGTTTTGCATCTTTAATTGAAATCTTGATACTTCCTTCTTGCATTGAATTTTCAAATTCATTAAATAATGTGAAAATGTATTTTTCATCTAACTCATTATTTTCTTTTGTATTTGTGTTATTATTTCCCATTTTCAATTATTATATATTCCCATATCTCGAAATTCTTCCAAATTATAAGTTAATTTGTTCCTATACTCTTCTTGTTGAACTGGTGTTAGCTCATCAAATTCCTCTTGTGTTAATACTTCTACCATCTTACTCATCTGTAATTTTGTAAAGTTTCATACAAAAATTTGTCTTAAATTTGTAAATTTTTAGATGATTTTTCTAATTTTTTTTACTTTTCTTGAAAATAATGTAAAGTCAAATTTCATACTTTGAAATTGAGTTACGAGATTATGACCAATTTTATCCATTTTTACACTATTTTTTATCATTTTTATGTCCATTTCTACTCCTATTTTTCGTGTTTATTGTATTATAAGAAACTTCCAATTATGTCCTTACTTTCCAAAAAATCACAGATATATGGAAAAACCACCTCTCAAATTGATACCTTCTTACACCCACATACCAAAAACCATATTAAAGGGGGCAATAAATTACCATAGAGATACAAGATTTGATTTCCCATATCTGAACCATAATCAACTTTGGATTATAATACCTAAACGACCAAAAAACAACAATAAAAATATGTTTTGGTATTATAATATTATATGGATTTACAGGTTAATAAAGCTTTCTGCTGGATAAAAATAAATTATTTTTTTGACAAAATTTTGTCAAATTTATGTAAAAATTCTTCCATTAAATTGTCAGAATTTTGTTCATTTATTATTTTGTTTTTGTAATCTACAATTAATCTTTGAATATCATTTGTTTTATCACCAGCAACATTTCTAATTCTTGTTGCACTTTCTAATGATTTGATAACATCATAATAATTCAACTTATTCTTTTGACAATGATTTAATAATGGAATTATTTTTCTTACTTGTATAAATCCTCTCCAAATATAATTAACTTGTTTTTTTGTTAGTGAATTGCTTTTAACTACTTCCTCACATAAATAATCTTGATTTACTTGAATATGTGTTATCATTTCTCTAATTGAAGGATAATAATCTTTAATTATATTTCTTAATATATCTTCATTATATTGGACATTTTCTTCTTCACAAATATATTTTAATCTTTCTAAAATCATATCTTTATCAGGATTTGATAAATCTATTTTATAAAATCTTGATAAAACTGGTTGTGGAATTTTTTTTATATTATTAGTTGCAATTATTACCATACAAATATGAGCATATTTTTCAAGAGGAACTTTTAAAGTTTCAAATGCTTCAGGAGATAATTTATTAACTTCATCAATAAATAAAACTTTTCTTCTCCCAGAATACCAATTAATTATAGAAGGAATATCAACAATTCTTTTTGATAAATAATCTTTACCATTATCAATTCCACAATTAATTTCAAGAAAAGTTTGTTCATATTGATTTTTAATTATATTGGCAATTGAACCCTTGCCAGTTCCCCCACTCTCTGAATACACTAAAAGATGTGTAATTCTATTTAGTTCAAAGTTTTTCTTTAATTTCCACTTATCTTTATAAACTAAATCACCCCAACAATTAGGTCTATATTTTTCTGTAAATGGATATTTATTGTTTCCTTTTAACATTTTCTTTTTTCACCTTCTTTTTTTAATCTATGAGCAATTTGATATACCTGTTGATTTCTATTAAATCCATATTTATTTGTAATTTCATTTGTTGGCAAATTTTGATTGAAATAATCATCTTTAAATTTTCTAATAAAATGTGGATTAATATATTTAGACAATCTTTTATCCTTACTATGTCCTCTAAAAAATTTTCTTTTTACTCCCTCTAAACCACGATTGTATTTTAATGAAATATCTTCATAAGACATACCATTTAATCTATCTTGTTTCATATTATCATATTCCATTTTAGTCCATCTTCTATGAGTTTTATAATTCATTTTTCATTTCCTCACTACTTATAATTTGAATTATTTCATTATAATAATCAATTAACATAAAGACTTCCACATTATCCATCGTTGTAATTATTAATTGAAGTTTTTCATTATATTTTTCAATATTATTTAGATTATTATCATTGAAAACTTGTTCAATTTCTTCTGTCCAATCAATACAAGGGTGAACTTTTTTAATTAATTGTTTTGAAACATATATTTCAAATTCAATAAACTCATAGTAATAACCTAATGGCATATTTGTTTCAAACTCATATTTAGTATTATTAAATTTACATTGTATAATACTATAATTGTTATTCAAAAAATGAGTTAAGTCATTTATACTTTTACTTTTCATTTAAATCACCTCACTTAAATTATTTCCATACCTCTCAAACCAATCATTAACTTTATGATTGTCATTACACATCTTTGCAATTTTAATTAATTGTAATTTAAAACCAATATCTGCAATAGTATATCTATTATGAGGAGTTTCTTTTTCAATAATATCAATTAATTCTTTATACTTACCATTAACATACATTGCAACATTGTTTTTAGGATTAGTAATTTGAACAAGTTCTTTTGATTTTTCCTTAACTTCTTCTTTGATTTCATTTATTTCAACATCATTATTTGAGATATTAATACTTGGTTCTTCTCCAAGTGTTTGTAGTAATTTAATTCCATAATCAGTTAAAGCAAAAGTCCAACTTTTTTTCATTTCTTTATTTATTTTTTCTACAATATTTCTATTCTCAAATTCTTTTAATATTATTAATACTGTATTGTGATACAAATTAAATTCTCTCTTAATTTGAGATGCAGTATTGTAACCTCTACCTAATGCAATAATTACATTAGTAGCATTTTTTCTTTTCAATAGATAGTATGTTCCAATTCTTTCTTGAATTGGTAGTTTATCTATTTCTTTATTTGTCAAATTAATATTTGTCATTTTAAATTTTAACTACCTTGTTTCAAACAAGGATACAATAGTTAATACCTATGAAGATAGAGATTTCACTTGTTGTTGATTTACAAGTAACCCTTATATATTAATTTTAAAACGATAGAAATTTAAATAAAATAAATTATAATTTATTATGAAATCAAATGGTCTTCCTTTAGAAACAGAAATTATTACAGGATTTAAGGAATATTTACATAAGAACTATGAAATAAAAAAAGATAAAGAAGTAATTAAAAAAATT
Source organism: uncultured Methanosarcinales archaeon (assembly GCA_964384165.1). Classification (GTDB taxonomy): domain Archaea; phylum Nanobdellota; class Nanobdellia; order Woesearchaeales; family UBA583; genus UBA583. Next base: position 9,743 of record CAYLKB010000001.1, on the reverse strand, counting down.
CAACAAAGATGGAAAGAGATGTATTTTCAATTTAAAAATAATTTAGAAACTGAAATATGTAATTTGCCAATTCCACCCAAAGAAAACTTTAACAAAGAGTTAATTATGAAAGAAATTAAGGATATAAGATGTTTTAAAACACAAGAAATACTTTTAATAATTACAGTAATAAAAGTCTTTCATAATGATTATGAAGAAATAAAAGAATTTATTTTAAAAAAAGGAATTCAATCTCAATATTATACAAATAGTAATAGATTAAAAAAGAAAAAAATTTCTTTGAGTAGTTATAATACTTCCCTGAAAGATATAAAAGAAACAAATATAGTTACTTTTTCAAAATCTAATAATTATTATGAATTAAATAAATATTTAATATCTTATTTGATAAATTATACTCTTGATGAATTAAATTTAGATAGAATTAATTTTTATAAAGAATTACAAAACACAGAAAATTTTAAAAAAATTAAAAATAATATTGATAATAAAGGTAGATTAAAAAAACAATATTCTAAATATGAAACAGCCACTATAAATTCAATGGAAATTGATAAAATAATGACAATTGATTATAACTCTAAAAATTTAGATTATAAAATTAAAAGATTTAAAAAATTAAAATCTGTTTATTTTTCTAATTATGATAAAATAATAAAAACAATAGTAGAAGATAATTATATCAAATATCTTGAATATATATATGATGAACAAATAAGAAAGAATTTTAAAAAAAGTGATAAATTTAATTATCTTGAAACATATAAAAAATTCATATTAGCAATAGGAGAAGAATTTAATTCATTTTTTTCAACATTAAAATTATTAAAAAAATATCAAGGAAATTATAAAAAACTATTATTAAACTTTATTAAAGATATGGATAAAGAAAGGAAAAAAATAGATGTGAAAAATCAATTTGATATTTTTGGGAATATAATTACTTATTCTGAAAGAAATATATATAAAAAAATATCAAAATATGAACCATTTGAAGGTGAATATTCTTTAATGAAGAATTTTTTATATGAAGGTTGTAATTACTATAAAGATTTTTGGATAGATGATGATGTTTTAGAAAATATCTTTGAATTTTTTGAAATGTGTGGTCTTTATTATTATTTTTATAAATTATCACCAATTACTTATCCTTCATATGTTGAAAAAATAAATAATAATTAAACCAATTCCAAGAATTTTTCCATAACTTTTTGATACTCTTTTATCATAATCTCTTTTTGGTTCAAGTAGTGAGTTATGCCTACATTAGATTTTTGACTTCTACCATTAATCATATTAGCAACTTCAATTGTAATTCCACTCTTAATCATAGAAGTAAAACAATATTTTCTCAAATATTTCAAACAAATTGTTCCTTCTTCTTTATCTCTTTGTATTTTTCTCTTCAAATAAATCATATCCTTTTTAGTAATTTTACCAATAAATGGTTTTAATTCATTATATAATTGCTTTGTAAAGAGCAAATAGAAAGATGTTTTCTTACCTCTTAAATAAAAATGAGAGTAAGCACACACATCTCCTTCAATTTCTAAATGTTTTTCATTAAATGTTTTAAAGAAATCAACAGTTTCAGTCCACCTGCACCCTGTTTGTATCATAAAATGATAAATCAATAGATGTTTTCTTTCTAAATTTTCTTTAATATAATTAATAGATTTCTCAATATCATTATCATTTGGAATAAATCTATCTATATTTTCTTTACTTTCAATTTTTATTCTTCTTCTAATAGCATCTATATCATCAATATCTATTAAATCGTTTCTTTCACAATAATTTAAAAGAACTCTAATAGCAAGACTTCCACCTTTTTGATGTATTTTTCCACTATTGACTAATTTTTTCATCTCTGGAATTGATTTTACATCATATTTTTCAAATATTTTTTGAAGATGATTAGTTACACTAACACTATAAGTTGTAGAAAAAGTCTTTTTCACATATTTTTCAAATTTTTTTCTCTCTATAAAGTATATACTTTTTAACATAAAATCATCTTTTTGGACAATATTTGTATCTCCTTCTTTTTGGATTACTTGATTGACAAATTGTTGAGAATTTGATAGATACAAGTCATTTAATTGGGTTTTTCCAATTCCAACACTTGGATTAATATGAGAAGTAGTGCTTATTGCTCGTTCTTTCCAGGGTTGCGCAATACCGGATTATGCGATCTTGGCAAAATAACTTATAACTAAAAGAATTGAAGAAATCTTTATATATCTTTTTGTATATCTAAAAATATGAATTACATTCCAGAAATTGTTTTTGCTCTTCTTATAACATATATTTTTATCAGAGTTGAAAAACCAAAAATAAAATATCTCCTATTTGGATACTTAACATTCTTTGCTGTACTTCTTATCCAACTTCCTTTCAAAATTGTAGAATCAATATTCAAAGATTTCTTTGTAACAAATATATTACCATCTATTGCAATAGTATTTTTCACTATATCAGTTACTGAAATTGCAAAATTCTTAGCATTAAAGAAATTCGTAAAAACTAAAAGTATAAAAAATGCCGTTCTTTTTGCTATTGGTTGGACCACTATTGAATCAATCAATATATTTTCTTTATTATTCTTCAATTTAATTTTTAGTATACTTCCAATAGACCTAAATATAAAATTCTTACAAACAACCCAAATTGCTTTTATAAGTTTTATAATAATTTTCATAATAAATCTTGCAATTAGTATTCTTGTAATATTTGCAATTGTTAAAAAATCATTTTCATATTTGATATTTGCAATATTCTTAGCATTCTCAGTAAGTATTGCCCTAATGTATTTTGGAGAACTTGAAAAATTATTTTTCATTATTATAATCTTCATTTATTCCTTGTATATTATATTTAGATACAAAAATTTAGGGCAACTATTTATATAAAATCAAACATTAATCTTATAAATATTTCAGATTTAATTATTATTACAATGACTAATTTATGGCATGACATAGACAGAAAAAAACCTGAAGAATTCAATGTAATTATTGAAGTTCCCAAAGGTTCAAGAGTAAAATACGAAGTTGATAAAGAAACAGGCCTTATCTGTTATGATAGAGTTTTATACACACCAATGCATTATAACACAAACTATGGATTCGTACCTCAAACTCTATGGGATGATGGCGACCCACTTGATGTTCTTGTAATGTCAGAAGAAGAATTAGTTCCTGGTTGTCTAATAAAGTGTAGAGCAATAGGAGTATTAGACATGATTGATGGTGGAGATGGAGATGCTAAAGTTTTAGCAGTACCTTGCAAAGACCCAAGATTTAATGACACACAAGATATTACTGACGTTTCAAAACACTTTTTAGAAGAAATCAGAGAATTTTTCAGAGTATATAAAAACCTGCAGGACAAAAAAGTAGAAGTAGGAGAATGGAATAATAAAGAAAGAGCTCTATCAGATGTAAAAAAATCATTTGACTTATACGATAACGAATATAACTAAAATATTAATTATAATTCTAATCTTTAGTTATTATATTTAATTAAAAAATATTATAAATAGTTTTAAGTAATTCTTATTATGATTACAGATTTGTTTATTCCATTAATCTCAATTATAATTGCTGAATTTGGTGATAAGACACAAATTGCAGTAGTTTCAATTAGTGCAAAATATAAAAATTTTTTTCAAATTTTTTTTGGAGCAATGTTAGCATTTATTATAATTGATGGATTTGCTATTTATTTTGCAAATGAAATCTCTAATTTTATATCTATTTTATGGATAAAAATTATCTCAGGATCAATTTTTATTATTTTTGGAATAACTGGATTTTTTATTAAAGAAATAAATAACCATAAAAAAGATAAAAATATTAAATTTTTTTCAATTAAAGAACTAAAATCTCCATTTTTTTCAATACTCTTGATAATATTATTTGCAGAATTTGGTGATAAAAGTCAAATTATGGCAGCCATATTTGCAACACTTTATAATCCAATTTTAGTATTAATTGGAATTTTAATTGGATTATCTTTATTAACAATACTTGCAATTATTTTTGGAAATTTTTTATTAAAAAAATTTAACAAAGATAAAATAGAAATTATTGCTAATTTTTCTTTTATCCTAATAGGGTTAGTAACAATATCCTCAATATTATTATAATTAATTTTCCAAAAAAAACTATTAAGGACCAAACATCAATTATTTTGAATTCTTACTTTATATTATAAAAAGTATAGCTAAAATATATATAAATTATTAATGAGCTAATAGTTTTACTAAAAAGGCTTGTTGTTAAAAAGGTTAAAAAAAGGTTAAATTTAATTAAATGAGTTTATCACAATTATTAATTAAAACTTTTCTTATAACAAAACTTTATAAAATATACCTTTTTAATGATTTCTATGGTGAAAATCAGATTTCCCGATGGTAATGAAAAAGTATACGAATCACAAGTAAGTGCAAAACAAATTTCAGAATCAATTTCTGAAGGCCTTGCAAGACAAGCAATAGCAGCAAAAGCAAACGGCAAATTAATAGATTTGAACACTACCATTACCACGGACTCTGATATAGAAATTATAACGCAAAAATCAAAAGAAAGTTTAAACATTCTAAGACATACAACAGCTCACATTTTTGCTCAAGCTCTTCTAAGATTATACCCAAAAGCAAAAATAACTATTGGCCCAGCAATTGAAAACGGTTTTTATTACGATGTAGACCTTGAAGAATTAAAAGACGATGACCTACCAAAAATAGAAAATGAAATGAAAAAAATAATTAAAGAAGATTATCAAATATCATTTCTAACAAAAACAAAGGAAGAGGCAATAAATTTTTTCAAGAACAACCAATACAAACAAGAAATTATTCAAGCAATATTTGAAGGTAATTTAAAAGAAGAAGAAAAAGAAGAAGGGTCCACAGAAGAAGATGGAAAACTAAAATTCTACACTCAAGGTGAATTTACAGACCTCTGCACAGGCCCACACCTACCAAGAACTGGCCTTGTAAAAGCATTCAAACTGGAAAAAATCACTAAAGCATACTGGAGGGGAGATAATAATAATAAACAATTAAATAGAATATATGGTACTGCATTCTGGAAAAGCTCAGAAATGGAAGAATATTATAAAATGCTTGAAGAAGCAAAAAAAAGAGACCATAGAATAATTGGAAAACAAATGGGCCTTTTCATGAATCACGAATATGCTCCAGGAATGGCTTTCTTTCTTCCAAACGGATTTATTATATATAGAGAATTACAAAATTTCATAAGAGAACAATATAGAAAACAAGATTACAAAGAAGTAATGACTCCAAACATGTTCAATAAAAAATTATGGGAAACATCAGGCCACTGGGAACATTATAAAGATGACATGTACATACTAGATATTGAAGGTGTTGAATTTTCATTAAAACCAATGAATTGTCCATCTCATTGTCTAATATTTAGAAACGAATTCAAATCATACAAAGACCTTCCTCTAAGAATTGCAGACTTTGGAGCCCTACACAGAAATGAACTATCAGGCACTTTATCAGGCCTTACAAGAGTTAGAAAATTCTGTCAAGACGATGCTCATGTATTTTGTACATTAGAACAAATAGAAGATGAAATTGACAAACTAATCCAACTTGTTGACTATGTCTATAAAGATACATTCCAAATGACATACGAAATCGAACTCTCAACAAGGCCAGAAGGGTCTCTTGGAACAGATGAAATGTGGGAAAAAGCAGAAAAATCTCTTGCAACAGCAATTAAAAGAAATGGAAAAGAATACAAAATTTGTGAAGGCGATGGTGCATTTTATGGACCAAAAATAGATTTTAGGATAAGAGACTGCATTAATAGAATTCACCAAACAGCAACTATTCAACTTGACTTTAACCTGCCTGAAAGATTCGAATTAAAATACGAAACTACAGAAGGAAAACCTCAAAGACCAGTTATGATACACAGAGCAATATTGGGCAGTGTTGAGAGATTCATGGCAGTAATGATAGAACACTTTGCAGGAAAATTCCCACTATGGCTAGCACCAGTACAAATAGAAATAATAAATGTTGCAGACAGACATGTAGATTATTGCAATAAAGTTTATGACAAACTTTTTTCAGAAGGATTCAGAGTTGAAAAAAACTACGAAGCAATGACTGTATCAAATAAAATAAGATTATCATTTGAAAAAAATAAACCAAATTATATGATAATAATTGGTGATGAAGACATTAAAAATAACTCAATATCATTTAGAGATAGAAAAAACAAAACAACTACAATGAACATAGAAGAATTCATTTCAAACATAAAAAAAGAAAGAGAAAACAGAGAAATATTGTAATCACATTCTCTATCTAAGAATAAATATATTTTTAAAATAATATTAATAAGAAGATTATATTATGGACAAATATCAATTTCATCCTTCAGATAAGAGTATAGAAGATTTATTAGATGTACAATTTTCTGAACCTGTAGAATATTCAATATTTAAAGAAATTGCAGAAAAAAATAACTGGGAAGTCATGGATTATTATTATGATGAAGAAACTAATGAGAATATTTCATATTCAAATGATTTTATACTCCCTATCTCAAAAAATAAGATTTATTATGAAATAGTATTAATTAGAACATCAAAAAGAATTGAAGGATATGTATACTATAATAATTCAACAGATCTTCCTCCAGAATATTATTCTATAAGAGCAAGTCCTGAACAAATGAAATTAGATATTGAACAAATGTTAATTATTATAGAGAATAATGGAAAAATAGAAAGTAAATATTCTAAAGATTTTTCATATAAAAAAGTAAAAGAACAAAAACAAATATTACATTAATTTTCTTTCACTTGTTAATCAAAATATTAAAATTTATAAACACTTTTTATTGCAACAACTTATGATAAAAAACACATTCTGTCACACTCCAGGAATATCTGAAAACACAGAAAAAATTTTATGGGCAAATGGAATTTTAGACTGGGATACATTCATTGAAAAATTTGATGAAATAGACTGCATACCAAAATCAAAACTTGAAAACATCAAAACTGAACTATTTTTTTCAATAGAAAATTTAAATTGTTCAAATATAAAATATTTTTGTGAAAAATTAAACCCAAATCTTCATTACAGACTAGCAAATCTTGGAAAAATTGCATATGTTGATATTGAAACAACAGGACTTTCAAGATGGACAGACCAAATCACAATGATAGGGATATATGATGGTAAAATAGCTAAAAGTTATATACAAGGCCAAGACCTTGAAGAAGCATATGATAAACTTGATGAATTTGACATAATTGTAACATTTAATGGAAAAACATTTGATTTACCTTTTATAGAACAAAAAGCAAAAAGAAAATATGATTTTTTGCATCTTGACTTACGATATTTACTTAAAGAATATGACCTTAGAGGTGGTTTAAAAAAAATTGAAAAAGAACTACAAATCACAAGAGACATTGAAGTTGAAAATGTAGATGGATTTGAAGCAGTAAGACTTTGGAGAAAATATAAAAATGGAGATGAAAATGCATTAAAAAAACTTCTCTTATACAATAAAGAAGACATAGTAAATTTGAAATATCTTCTAGATTGGTACTTAAATAAAAAAATATCACAATTAAATATTAACAATGGTTAATGCATTAATAGTACTAGGTGGTGGACTAGATAATAAAGAGAAATTAAATTCAGCAACAC
>CAYLKB010000001.1:0-2019 GCA_964384165.1 uncultured Methanosarcinales archaeon | reverse complement strand
TATAAGTTGATAATAGAGGGGTGAGTTATTAATAGATTGAAATTCAAAATCAAAAAATTTCTGAAGCAGAAGCAGGTAAAAGATTCTTATTAGAAAATGGAATAAATAAACATAAAATTCTAAAAGAAGAAACATCCAAAGATACATTTTCAAATGCATATTATTGCAGACTCATTTTAGATAAAAATAATATTAAAGAATTCACAGTTATAACATCTAAATTTCATATGAAAAAAACTAAATACTTATTTAATGTAGTGTTTAAAAATCAAGACTACAAATATAATTTTATTGAAGTTCAAGACCCTAAAGACCCAGAAGCTCTCTCAAAAAGAAAAATCCATGAAGAAGAATTAATAAAATTCTACAAAAAAAATTTATACAACATTTACAAAATAAAAAAAGGCGATTTAATATCAATTAAAAATTACATTGAAAATTATAATCCAGCAATAACAGGAAAAAAAGACAAATACCATGAAGAATTAACAAAAAATATAATAAAAAAAAATATTGATGTAGAAAAATATTATTAAAATATGGATAAATTTTATATTAAAACAAAATATAACATATATTATGACAAACTTTAACGAGATAAATAAAAATACATATAATTCAATTTCAGAAAACTGGGATACAAAAAGACAATACTATTGGGAACCAGTAATAAATTTCTTAGACAAAATTGAAAACAAAAATAATTTAAAAATATTGGACATTGGTTGTGGGGGTGGTAGACATATGCAACTAGCATTAGAAAAAGGATTCTCAAAAGAAAATATTTATGGCTGTGACTTTTCAAAAAAACAAATTGAAACAATAATTAAAAAAGGATTTGAAGGAAAAGTTTGCGATTTAAGAGATTTAAAATTTAAAAATAATTCATTTGACATAATTATTTGCATAGCAGCATTTCATCACCTTTTTACTAAAGAAGACTGGATTAAAGCACTAAATGAAATGAAAAGAATTATGAAAAAAGACTCAAAGATATTACTATCAAATTGGTTCCCTGAAAAAGAATTTTTAAAAAAACAAATTGAAAAAAATAAATTTAAATATATAAACAATAACAACAAGATTGTAAAAGTAAAATTCACAGACATCTCTCAAAACAAAACGTATAACAGATATTACTATCTCTTTGATGAAAATGAATTAAAATCAATATGCCTCGAAACAAAATTTAATATAGAAAAAAAAGAATACCATAAAGGAAATCTTTACTTAACACTTAATTAATAATTAACTCAGCTCTCCAGTTATCAATTAAATTAACAGACAAAAAATATAACCTAGCATTTGGATATTTTATAGCATTCTCTAGTAGATTTCTCATTTGAATTGATTGTTTACTATCATTAAAAATCTTTAATCTTTCCCTTCTTAAAATCTCATTCTTTGATAAAAACATTCTTTGAAACATATTCTCATTAAAAAATTTCACAAACATGCCGATATAATGAGTGATAAGTACATCTGTAATTTGCTGAGCTCCTAGACCAATATTCTCAAAACGATTTACAGTCAAATTGAAATAATCAACTAATTCTTGTTTATCCAAAACTATATTCTCAGATAATGTATTACATTCACAAATATGTTCAAGACTTCCTTTTGCATAAGCATCAAAAACATCCATTCCAAAATTGTTATAATATTGAGAAGAACTTAAATAACCTGCCATTAAAGCACAATAAATAGGACTTACATTTTGAAAATTCATATAATCTTTAATAAAAGATAAAGCAGATGCCTTAGTGGCAGCAATATTAAATGTAAAATTATAACCCAATTCATAAGGATTTTTACAATTCTTTTCCTCAAGTCTATCAATAAATGAAATTAATTGTGCCATTTCTTAATATATTAATTAAAAATAATTTAAAACGATTTCCATTTAAAATTACTCAACATAAATCTTTAAGTTTGATTACACAATATTACAAACTAAAAATATAGTAACCCAAGTTTGACAGTTGAGTAAATAATAACTTCTATTTTTGTTCCAAAATA